>CAYMGZ010000128.1:0-7865 GCA_964390095.1 uncultured Lachnospiraceae bacterium
CCTTATATAATGATCTGCATTCTGTCCTCGCTCCGTTGCTGGCATAATGAATTGTTCCAAATCTACAATTCTATTTGTGTTGTTGTTCGTGGCTCCTAATAAGCCATCTACACCACGCATAATCTGTATAACAAAGTTCAGCTTATCTTCTGGTACTCTTTCCAACAATTCAATAGCTTCTTTTCTAATTGCTGTCATATAACACACCTCCTATTCCCCATCTAATCCATCGATTCCACCATCAACAGCCTCCCCCCCGAAAACTCCACAAAAAGCTCCTCCCCCGCAGCCTCATTGCTGATGCACAGGCTGCTCTTTTGCTTCAGGGTGTGGCCGGAAAGCGGATAACAAAACCCTTTTAGCGTAAGCCCTGCCACCTCTTTTGTGAGCGCAAGGAAGGAAATATATTTCCCAAACTTTTCCTTTTTCCGGAAGGAAAATCCTTTCCCATGGACGGAAATCCGGTTGTTCGCATCCACGATGCAGGCGGAAACCCCAGCCTCACAAAAACGTTCCAACAAAAACACATTGGCAAGCGTATGGTCAAACCTTGTCCCCGTCGCGCCCAAAAGCAGCACCTGCTCCGGGAAAAAGCTCCCCCGCCCTGTCCCCTGCCCCTCTAAGCCAAGCGCCAGGCGGACTGCAATCTCCGTATCCGTGTCATCTTTGTGCGGGTCATACCGGTGTATGGTCAGGCCATCCGTCCCCACCCGGCGCGAAAGTTCTTCCTCCCCGAGCGTATCAAAATCCCCGACAAGATGGTTCACAAAAAGCCCCAGCCGTTCGGCTGCCAAAATCCCGGCATCGACAGCAATCACATGCCGGAAACTGCGCCCGCCAAGATAAGCCTTTGCCGCCTGACCATCCACACGCCCGCCCGCAACCACCAACACGCTCATTGCCTTAATTCCCTTGCCTTGCGCAGCTGCTTGCGTTGCATTTCATAAATGTACTTTGACAGGTTCCGGCTTGTCTCCTTGAAACGGCATCCATAATAATATTTAAATGCCCCCTGCCGGCTCTCAAGCCTGCGGATGACCCGTGCCCGGCAGCTGATCACCCCAAAATCCCCGGTCTCGAAATCAAAACTTAACTCATCGCCGTTTTCCAGCTTCTGGTCCATGTAAAGCCCCGCACCGTCCTCACTGATATCCTTTAACACCGCCCGGCAGTCCACATAGCGGAAACAATCCGCCCGCATCAGGTCTAAGCTTGCATCATAATTAAAGATTGTCTCGCTGTGCAATTCATCCACATCGTCAAACTCCCTCAAACGCTTTGCGTCGTGCACCATGTACTGCACGATCATCTTCTCCCCGACAAAGACGCGGTACGCATTCCTGCGGTTAAAGCTCTCGCCCTCCCCGTCCGAATAAAAACAGTGGAACTTTTCCCCGTCAATTTCCGTCACCCCGCCCGTGACCGACTTCCATTTCCACATCCGTTCCTCGTCGCGGTAAACGATATCGACCACATCCGTCTCCAAAAACTCAAACACGCGTTTCTTGCTCGCAATCAAAGTCACGCAGACACGCCCGTCCGACACATCCTCAATCTTGCTCACGACCTTATAGTGGTAGCCTTCCCGGTTGATATAAATTTCAAGCGGCCTCCCAATCTTCATCTCATTTAGCAGCATTTGCAAAAGCCTCCTTAAACCCGGCAATATTTTCCGTAATATCCCCACCAAAAACGGATGTTCCCGCAACAATGTTGTTGACTCCCACCGCGAGCACTTCCCCCACATTCCCTAACGTTATGCCACCATCCACCTGGATATCCGGGCAGGCGATCCCTTCCTGTGCGGCAATTTCCATGATCCTTCCCGGCTTTTTTAACATGCCGGGCAAAAATTTCTGGCCGCCATAGCCCGGATTTACAGTCATGACAAGTACCTGGTCCACCTCCGGCAAGATGTAGCGCAAAACTTCCACAGGCGTTGCCGGGTTGACGGCCACGCCCGCCTTCATGCCAAGGCGTTTGATCTGCATGACTGCCGCGTGCAGGTGGGTACATGCCTCATAGTGCACGGTCAGCACATCTGCACCACATTGTTTGAAATCCTCCAGAAAACGGATTGGCTCATCAACCATCAGATGGACATCAAAGATAAGCCCGGACACTTTCCGGATTGACCGGATCACCGGCATGCCATACGAGATCTGCGGGACGAACTTGCCGTCCATCACATCGATATGTACCATGTCGGCACCCGCTTCCTCCACCTTGCGCAGCTGTTCCCCAAGCACGGCAAAATCCGCTGCAAGTATAGATGGTGATAAATGATACATTTTTACACCCCCTTCTTATTTTCAGTTCCGCATATCCACTTCCAGTACCAATGACCCCGGAAGTAGCTTTCCGTCCGCAGGCTCCCGGAAATCTACTTCTGGCACTGTCCGTGGATATGCTGTTTTCAGTTCCGCATATCCTGTTTTAATATTTTTTCCGCTCCCTCTGTTCCTTCAGCAAAAGAAGATAATTCTCATAGCGCTCCTTTGGAATTGTTCCTGCTGCCACTGCCTCCTTTATGGCACAGCCAGGTTCCTTATCATGCAGGCAGCTTAGATAATGGCATCCCCCCACATACGGCGAAAATTCCTCATAGCAGTCTTTTAATTCCTCTTTTTCCATCCCGCCAAGGGAAAGGGAACTGAATCCCGGCGTGTCGAACAAATAAGTCCCCCCGCCCACATAAAACAGTTCCGAATGCCTTGTCGTGTGCCTCCCCCGCCCAATCTTCTCGCTGATGCTTCCCGTCTGCATGTTTGCCTCCGGATATAGAAGGTTGATGATCGATGATTTCCCGACACCGGACGGGCCGGCAAGCACGGTCGTCCTACCCGTTAACAGTGAGGAAAGTTCCCCGATGCCATCCCCTTCCTTGGCGGAGAGCAACAGCACCCTGCACCCGCTCTTTTCATAGATGCGCAAAAATTCTTTTTGGGTCTGCATATCAATCTGGTCTTTTTTGTTGAAACAGATCATTGTTTTCATGTTCTGCATGCGCATCAACACGAGGAAACGGTCAAGGAGGTTTAAGTTTGGTTCCGGCCAGGACATCGCAAAAACAATGACGGCCTGGTCGGCATTTGCCACCGCCGGGCGGATGAGCTCTGTCCGGCGCTCCATGATTTCTTCAATATTCCCCGTCATGGCAGCCCCATCAAGAACCGCCAGCCGGACATCATCCCCCGGCAGCGGCTTTATCTTCCGGTTTCTAAAAACCCCTTTCGCCTTGCACTCGTACACCCCAAGGCCTTCCACATTGACATAATAAAAACCCCCGACCCCGCGTATGATCTTCCCCTGCATGCACCGCTCCTTTAATTGATGCGGACAGCCTTGAGCTCCACCGGATAGCTCCCGGCATACGGCTCACCGTTAAACCACACGGAAACGGTCGCCATGCCCTCGGTAAAACCGTCCTCCTCGCTTAACGCAATATTAAAATAATACGGGAAATCATCCTTCGTAAAGAGCCTTGACTCTTCCTTCGTGATGTCCACCTCATTGCCATCCTGCGAGATTGTAATATAGAGCGATGCCGTATCGTTTTCCCCGAGCGGCCAGTCGCTGATCACGACCGTTGCCTGGTAGCTGTAAAGCGGTTCTGGTTCCTCCGTCGGTGTTGGGGTCGGCGTTGGTTCTTCCTCATCTGGCACTTTTGTCGGTTCGCCTCCCTCATCCGGGGCTTTTGTCGGCTCGCCTCCCTCATCTGGGGCTTTCGTCGGTTCATTCTCCCCCTCATCCGGCGCTTTGGTCGGCTCCGGTGTCGGCTCCGGGGTCGCGACCACCTCAGGCCCCGTACTCAATGCGATATCAACCTTCGTCCCTACCGCGACCCGCTCACCCTCCGTAAAGCTCTGGAAGCAGACAAGCCCCTCCGCATATTTGCTGCTGCTTGTATAATTGGTCGAACCCTTGGAAAGCCCGGCCTTTGCAATCGCCGCAATCGCTTCTTCCTCCGTCTTCCCAAGCAGGTTCGGCATATCCGTCAGCGTAATGTCCGGGCCCGTGCTGACAACAATCGTGACTGTCCCGCCTTCCTCCAAATACTCCTCCGCCGCCGGCTCCGTGCGGATGACCATGCCATTCTCGTAATCCGTGCTCGCTTCATAGGAAGGCTTTGTCACAAAGCCTGCCCCTTCCAGCTGTGTCCTTGCCTTATCAAGCGTGAAATACGCAACATTCGGGATCTGCTTTGCCTCAGGCCCCGCGCTCAAAGTCAGCTCTACCGTGCCGTCTGCGGCAATCGAGGCATTCTCCGGCGGATACTGGTCGATCACATAGCCCTTCGGGACATCCCTAGAATACTCCTCTTTGTCACTGATGATACTGAAATTCGGCGAAACCATCTGGAGGTTTGCTATCGCATCGTCAAGCTTTAACCCAAGAACACTGACCATATCCTTCATTTCAACGACCTCCACCGTCGGGGTCGGGGCAAGTGTCATGGTCGGGGTTGCCTCCGGGGTCGGTGTCACACCGGGATCCTTGTTAAAAATGTCAAGCACGCCGGAGAGGTTTACGACAAGGTAGATCAGCGCAAGCCCCAAAGCGACCGCCGTGACAATCGTCCCGATAATGATAAATTTCTCAAACTTCGGGTCAACACCATCCAGTTCCTCCTCTTCCTCCTTCTGAACCTTCTTGGAGTTCGAGACGGTCTCCGGATGGCTGTCATAATATACCGTCGGCGACTTCGCCGCACTCTTGATCGATTCCATCTGTGCATCCGTCATATTGATGGTCGGGGAATCGGAAACCGCAACCGATGCCAGTTTCACAAAATCCCCGTCCGGGTTCGTAATCGAGCAGCGCAGGTCAGCGATCAGCTCCGAGGCAGACAGGTAACGCCGCTCCGGCTTTTTCTGCATACATTTCTGCACAATCTTTTCAATACTTACCGGCACGTCCGGGCGCAGCTCGCGGATTGGCCTTGCCTCGTCATTGATATGGGAGAGCGCGACCGAGACGGAATTATCCCCCGCAAACGGAACCATACCGCAAAGCATCTCGTAGATCGTGACACCCAGGGAATAAATGTCGCTCTTCTCGTCGGAATAACCGCCCCTCGCCTGTTCCGGCGAAAGGTAATGTACCGAGCCGACCGCGTTCTGCGATACGGTGTTGGACGTTGCCGCCTTCGCAATCCCGAAATCCGTGACCTTCACTTTGCCATCCCTTGAGATAATGATATTCTGCGGCTTAATATCGCGGTGGATGATATGGTTTGCATGCGCTGCCTCCATCCCCTGTGCGATCTGGATGGAAATGCCGATGGCCTCCTTGATCTCAAGCCTGCCTTTGCGCTCAATAAATTTCTTTAATGTAATGCCTTCGACCAGCTCCATAACAATGTAATAGAGCCCATCGTCATCCCCGACATCATAGACATTCACGATGTTCGGGTGGGAAAGCCCCGCTGCCGACTGCGCTTCCGCCCGGAACTTCGCCACAAAATTTTTGTCGCTGGAATATTCATTTTTCAGTATTTTGATCGCCACATAACGGTTTAACCTGTGGCATTTTGCCTTGTAGACATCTGCCATCCCGCCAGAACCAACTTTGTCGATAATCTCATAGCGTTCACTGATGTACATACCTGGTTTAATCATAAATCTACCTCATTTCTACATAATGCCTGCCATCAAGGCTTACGCACCGACCAGGACGATGGAGATATTATCCCTTCCGCCATGCTCGTTCGCCAGCCTTAAAAGCTCGCTCCCCGCCCTTTCGATTTTCCCCCGGTTCTCCCTTACAACCGAAAAAATCTCGCGGTCATCCATCATATTGGAAAGGCCGTCCGAGCAGAGCAGGACGATATCCCCCTCTTTCAGGCTGACTTCAAAAAAATCCGGAACCACATCCACGTTTGCGCCCATCGCCCTTGTGATGACATTCTTGTTCGGGTGGAAGCGGGCTTCCTCCCGCTTAAGCTCCCCGCGCCGGATCATCTCCTCCACAAGGGAGTGGTCCTGTGTGATCTGCGTGATGTCCTCACGCCCAATCAAATACAGCCTGCTGTCCCCAATATTGGCAACATACATATCGTTTCCTTCAATCGTCGCCGCCACAAAAGTAGTTCCCATCCCCTTTAGCTCCGGCCGGCCGGCCGCCTGCCCGATCAGCATCCGGTTCGCGCGCTGCACCGCCTCCTCCATCGTCTGGATCAGGGTTTTTTCGCCCCCTGCCTCCACCTGCCGGACAAATTCTTCCACGGCAAACCGGGATGCAAAATCCCCCGCGTTATGTCCACCCATGCCGTCCGCCACAATGAAAAGGTTCGGCAGCATCCCGACGGGTCCTTCCTTGCAGTATACATAATCCTGATTTGTTTTCCTCTTTTGTCCTATATCCGTAACAGAATACGTGTCCATCCCCGGCTCACCTCCCGTCCATGTAGCTTTTTCTCAGCTGCCCGCACGCAGCATTGATATCGGAGCCCATTTCCCTTCTTATAGTAACATTTATCCCGTTTTTTTCAAGTATATTTTTGAAATTTTGGATATTCTCCGCGCCGGAACGCCGAAACTTACGCTCTTTCACCTCGTTGACCGGAATCAGGTTGACAAGGCAGTTCTTTCCTTTGACAAGTGCGGCAAGCTCCCTTGCCTGTGCCGCCGTGTCGTTCACCCCTGATATCAGGCTGTATTCAAATGTGAGCCTGCGCCCGCTTATTTTATAGTATTCATCCAGTGCCTCCATCACCTGCGCGAGGGGGTAGCTTTTCGCGACCGGCATCAGTTTCTCCCTTTCCGCGTCGTTTGGTGCATGCAGGGAAAGTGCAAGGTTCGCGGTAAAACCCTCCCCGGAAAACTGTTTTATGCGCGGCGTGATGCCGCAGGTTGAGACTGTCACGTTCCGCCCGCTGATATTCAAGCCGTTCCCATCGCTTATCATCCGTAAAAACCGGACTAAATTATCATAATTGTCAAACGGTTCCCCCATCCCCATCACGACAATATTCGAGACACGCTCCCCGGAAAGCTTCTGTATCTCATAAACCTGCGTAAGCATCTCCGACGGCGCTAAATTCCTCACAAAACCGCCAATCGTGGACGCACAGAACTTACAGCCCATCCGGCAGCCGACCTGCGAGGAAATGCAGACGGAATTCCCGTGGTGGTAACGCATCAGCACGCTCTCAATCACGTTGCCGTCCTCCAACTGAAACAAAAATTTGCAGGTACCGTCCTCCTTCGACTGAAGACGGTCCACGGTGCGCAGTGTGCATAAGGAAAAACTTTCCTTACATTTTTCCCTCAAGCTTCTGGAAATATTCGTCATCTCATCAAAGCTGCTGCAAAGTTTTTTATGGAGCCACCCGTAAATCTGGTCCGCACAAAACGGCTTTTCCCCAAGTTGTTCCATCTCCTGCTTTAACACAGGAAGTTCCATCGATTTGATATCCTTTTGTACCATTTCAAACTCCCCCGCCTTTCTTCCGGAAGCGCGCGACGAAAAAACCATCCCATTTCCCCGCCTCCGGCAAAAGCTGTAAATACCCATCCTCCCCCACGGCGCGGGCAAATTCTTCCGGAAGATAATCTTTAATCCCCTCCGGCACAAGCCCTTCCGACTCCGCAAGCCAACGCGCGTTCCCACGGTTTTCCCCCGGATTTATTGTACAGGTTGAGTAGACCAGCACACCCCCCGGCTTTACGTACCGTGCCGCAGTCCGCAGGATTCTTCTTTGCAGCGCTTCCAGTTCCTTGAAACCTTCCGGTGTCATATTATATTTTATATCGGGCTTTTTTCCGATAATCCCAAGACCGGAGCAGGGAAGGTCGGCAAGCACAACATCCGCCAGCAAAGCATCCTGCCTGCGGTACTCTGCCGCGTCAAAAAGCAGCACT
>CAYMGZ010000129.1:0-7833 GCA_964390095.1 uncultured Lachnospiraceae bacterium
AACAATTTTTGTTTTTCTTAACTTTTTTATACGATTTTGTTTGGTTCCTGCCAGAAAAAGTCCACCATAAAATAAGTAAAACGACAATACTTCCCATAAATACCTTCTTTCTGCGAACATGCGCAAATATAGCTTAGCACGGGAACGTAGATTTGTAAAGCGGGGAAGTGGGAATTTTGAAAATTTCGTAACCGTTTGGCCTTTCCCCTCCCGCCAAGCGGTACCCAAAATTCCCTGTGGGTTTCCAAAAAAAACTTAAGCTTTACGCCCCAAAATCAGGCAGCTCACCCCGGCAACCGCCGCCATCCCCCCATTTATCTCCGAAAACGGTTTCGTCCCCGCGGACTCACCATCCACGTAAACCTTCCAGACACCGTCCGGAATCCGGAATTGTGCAGGGATGCGGTTTGGGTTCAAAAGCACACAGATTTCCTTTAACGCATCGCCGCCCGCATGCCCGGACAGCAGGAAACCAACCGTATTTTCCGGAACGTCGGCAAGGAAGGAGAGGTGGCGTGCAACTTTTGCCGCGTCCGCCATGCGCAGCGCCGGGTGTGCCTTGCGGAAAGCAATCAGGCCGCGGTAATATTCGTAAACCACATAGTGCTTGGTCAGCAGGTTCCATTTAAGCGAATTGACACTGTCGGGGGAACGGTAGCTGTTTTCCTCAAAACCAATGCCATCCTCCAAAGGTTTTGAGCGCAGGAATTCCTCGCCCGCCTGAAAGAACGGGATACCCTGCGCACTTAGGCAGATGGCGGCGGCAAGCTTGTTCATGCGGATGCGCAATGCCTTGGAGGCGGAGGAAAAGGAGCAGGTAAGCTTATCCCAGAGTGTCAGGTTGTCGTGTGCGGAAACGTAATTGATGCATTGTGCGGGGGAGGAAGCCCAGAATGCATCGGCGGAAGGGACCTTGCCAAGGTCGATTTGCGGGTGTGCGCTGCAGCCGCAGATCCCGAAGCGGATTTCCTCGCACAGGTTCTTTTTCCCTGTCACAAAGCCTTTTTCCTTCGCGTTGAACACGCCCCCCTTGATGGCATCGCGCAGGTTGTCGTTGAAGGCAGCAACGCCGGGGATGGCAGCAATGTTTTTCTTGGTTGCCCGCAGACCTTCGGGCAGGGGGGAAGGGCCGCCCGTCCAGCCCTCGCCGTACATTAAAATCTGGGGGTTGACCGCATCAAGCCTTTCGCGGATGGCGCGCATTGTCCGGGTATCATGCAGCCCCATCAGGTCAAAGCGGAAGCCGTCGATATGGTATTCCCTTGCCCAGTATGCGGTGGAAGCAACGAGGAAATTTTGCACCATCGGGCGTTCGGTGGCGGTTTCATTGCCGCAGGCCGAGCCGTTGGCAAACCTCCCGTCCGGGTTCATGCGGTAATAATAATACGGGCAGAGATGGTTGAAATGCGTGTCCGCCGTGGCAGTGTGGTTATAAACGACATCCATGACCACGCCGAGCCCCGCCGCATGCAGTGCCTTTATCATTTCCTTCATTTCGCGGATGCGCGCGGTGGCGCTGTCGGGGTTGGTGCTGTAGGAACCTTCCGGGATATTGTAGTTTGCCGGGTCGTACCCCCAGTTAAAGGTGGGGGCAAGTTCATCGACGGAGGCGTAATCAAAGCAGGGCAGCAGGTGGACATGGGTTACGCCGAGCTCCCTGATATGGTCAAGCCCGGTAGATAGCCCTGCCTTGTTGTGTGTGCCCGTCTCGGCAAGGCCGAGGAACCTGCCTTTTTGCAGGATGCCCGAGGAAGGGTCCATGGAAAGGTCGCGGATGTGGAGCTCATAAAGAATGGCATCCGTCGGGGAGGCAAGCGCCGGGCCGTGGTCGTCCTCCCAGCCGTCCGGGTTTGTTTCCGAAAGATCCACAACGATGGAATGTGTCCCGTTTGCACAGCAGGCACGCGCATACGGGTCCGTTGTCTCCCGTGTGGTTTTGTCCGTCGTGACAAAGTAGGTATAATGGGTGCCGTGCAGGCATGCAGGGGTTTGGTAACGCCATACGCCGTGCGCGGTGCGCTCCATGGGGATGCGCGTGGAAAGTGCCACGCTGCCGTGGGAAGGGGTGTTTTTCCCGGTGCCCTTTTGGCTGCTTCCTTCCCCTTCACCGCGGTAGAGGCAAAGGGATACCGCGTCGGCGAGCGGTGCCCAGACAAGGAAGGAAGTACCTTCCTTGGTGCAGGTTGCGCCAAGGTCATCCCCGGCATACGTAAAATCGCGCCGGAACGCCTCGGAATCATAGAGGGATTGTTTTGCGGCAATTTGTTTTTTGGATGGCTGTTTCATGGGAAACCTCGTTTCTATATAGTTTTTATGCATGGAATAGGGTGTGCGTTGGTACAAAAAATATTCCTGTTGGAATTTTAACATACCGGGGATGAAAAGTCGAGAGAAAATATATTAGATTTCGAAAAAGTTCGAAAACAATATATGAGGAAAAATGCGGATGTTTCGAAAATAAACGGAAAACTATAAAAAGATGGAAAAATGAAAAGAATTATGGTATAATATCGCCAGATATTATACCTGCGCTGATTTGCCGTCCGACGAAGGAGGACAATCTCCTTGGCAAATCATGCGCATCCCACGGAGGGAACATGTCGGAACGACATGGTATAATATCGCCAGATATTATACCAAAAAAAGCACACAGGGGAGGGATCACACATGCAGCGCGTGGAAAACAGGGAAACAGAATATAAAATCAACCGCAACCTCATCATCGGCTGGCTGATCATCGTCGCCATATTGCTCGTGGCGTATTTCGGTGAATTTTTAAAGGGACAGCGGACAGGGACTTATATGCTCGTGTTCTCGTTTGTCACGGCAGTGCCGGCGATTGTATGCGCAATCCTGTTCCGGCGTGACCACAAAAACCATAACCTGCGTTACCTTATTATTGGTGGGTATTTCGTGATGTACGTGTTTGTTCTCCTGACCGGGAGCACAACGCTCGTGTTTACATATATTCTTCCCTTGCTCTCCCTGATTGTGCTTTACCATCAGCCAAAGCTGGTTGTGATCCTGGGGCTTGGTTCCCTTGTGGCAAACCTGATTTTTATCGTGCGGCAATTGATCGAGGGGAAGGTTACGGTCGAGACGAGTAAAGATATCGAGATCCAGCTTGCCCTGCTTTTTTTGTGCTTTGGTTTCCTGCTGGTTGCCTCAAGGATCTATGATGACCTGTACAAAAAGAATGAGGCTTATGTAAAGGAACTGGATGAAAAGCAGAAACAGCTGCAGCGCGTGACACTCCAGACCATCACGACGATTGCGAACATCATTGATGCAAAGGATGAGTACACAAAAGGGCATTCCCAGCGCGTGGCGGATTATTCGGCGGCGATTGCAAAGGAGCTTGGGTATGATGAGGAATATGTAAATAATGTGCGTTACATCGGGCTGCTGCACGATATCGGGAAGATCGGGATACCGGACTCAATCTTAAACAAGCCGGGGAAACTGACGGATGAGGAATTTGAACTGATGAAGCGCCATGTTGAAATCGGCGGGAATATTTTAAAGGATAACCGCATGATCAAGGACTTGAGCGATGGTGCGCGTTACCACCACGAGCGTTATGACGGGCGCGGCTACATGCAGCACCTCAAAGGGGAGGAAATCCCGGAAATTGCGAGGATCATCGGGCTTGCCGATGCGTATGACGCGATGACAAGCAACCGTGTCTACCGCAAGCGCCTGACGGATGAGCAGGTAATCACGGAGCTTGAGCGCTGTGCCGGGTCCCAGTTTGACCCAAGGATCGCGGCGGTGTTCACCGGCTTAATCAGGGAGGGCAAGATCAAACAGCTCAGCCCGGATATGCCGGTGCAGGCAGTGGAGGAAGGGAGCACGTTAGAGGCGAGCACGAAGCTTTTGCAGGATATGATCCGGATGCAGAAGGAACAGGATGTCAAAAATGAAGAACGCGACTATCTGACCGGTGCTTACACGCGCAAAGTGGGGGAGCGCAAGATTGCCGGGAGGCTGACGGAGCGGGAAGGGGCGTTGCTTTTGGTTGATATTACAAACCTGAACCAGGTCAACAGCAAACATGGCTTTATCTGCGGGGATTACCTGATCCGGCATGTGGCGCAGGTGCTTGACGCATTCCGGCCGGGCATGCTTGTGACGCGTTTTGGCGGGGATGAGTTCATCTGCTTTGTGGATGGCGTGACCAAACGGCAGGACATGGAGCAGCTCATGGAGCAGCTCCACGGTCAGGTGGGGCAGTATATCCGGGAAATGCCTGTTTATGATGAGGTGGAAGTTTACGCGGGCGGTGCGCTCTCCATGACGCTTGGAAGGGAGTACACGACTTTGTTTTCGGCAGCGGACAAGGCGCTGTATTATATGAAGCAACTGCGGGGTGGCGGCTGGTACCTTTATGGGGCAGAAGAGCGGCGGGAGGATAAGGGTGCGGATCTTTCGCGGCCGGACCTTGAGCAGTTTGTCTCCAATATTGTGCGGGAAGGGTCCTATGAAAGTGTGTACTGCCTGGATTACCCGGAACTTTCCAGGATCTATGAATTTGCCCGCAGGGAGAGTGTTCGCAGCGGGCAGAAAATCCAGTTGATTTTGATTACGCTCAAGCCGCTGAATGAAAAGGCAACCACGGTGGAAGAGCGTGATGAGGCGATGGGGTACATGGAAAAAGCAGTCGGTGCGGCATTGCGCAAGGCAGATGTCATGATGCGTTTTTCCAGCACGCAGTTTTTGGTTTTCTTCATGAACCTGGAAAAAGAGCAGATCCCGGCCATGACGAACCGCATTATGAATAATTTTTACCGTTCATATGATAAAAAGACAATGTCGTTGACTTATGATGTGGCAGAGATCAAAAACGGGAAGGAGGATTTTGATGGGGCAGATGGCGTACAGGCATAAAGTGCAGTATTATGAGACCGACCAGATGGGGGTTGTGCACCATTCGAACTATATCCGGTGGTTTGAGGAGGCGCGCACGGATTTTCTGGAAAAATCCGGTTTTTCCTATGCGTGGATGGAAGGGCAGGGAATCATCATCCCCGTGCTTTTTGTGTCAGCGGAATATAAGGCGATGGTGCATTACGGTGAGGATGTGCTCATTCTGCCGACAGTGGCGGAGTTTAACGGGGTGAAACTAAAACTTTGTTATGAGGTGAGGAACGCGCAGACGGGGGTGCTTACAACAACAGGGACAAGCAGCCACTGCTTCCTTGGCCGTGACCAGCGGCCGCTGCGCCTGAAAAAGGAATTTCCCAAGGTGTACCAGATGTTTGCGGATTGTTTGTAGAAAGCGGAAAAGGCAGGGATACTTTGCGGAGGTTATATCACTTCTTGCCTATGTCTTCGGGATGCTTCCCCGCATGGGGTAAAAATGGCATGGGGGTATGGTTCCTGCCGGCCGAGACAAAGGTGAGGAACCGTTGTGCCGATTTTGGGAGTTCGTGGTTTTTGAGAAAGGAAAACCCGACCTCCCTTTTTTGTGGTGGGGCGGACAGCGGGAGAAGCAAAAGATGACCGGACAAAAGATCCTCCTGCACAAATTCCCGTATCACGCAGGCGATGCCAAGCCCCGTGCGCGCAAATTCAATCAGCAGGTCCATATTGCTCACTTCCAGGATCTGCCCGGTGCGGATTTGGTGGCTTGCAAGATAATTGTCAATGTAGAGCCTTGTGATGTTTTTCTCGTCGAGGAGCATCAGGTTCCCGGAAAAAAGCAGTTCTTCCCCCTGCGGAAGCTTCCCCTCGCGCAGTTTCAGGTTTTCAAGGTAGGCGGCCGTGGCAACGAAAACGTCTTCGATCTCGCCGATGGTCACAAAGCTCAGCCCATGCAGGTTTTCCGGGTGGCCGATCAGCCCGATGTCCACTTTCCCTTCCTTTAATAACTCCATTGTCTGGAAGGAGGACTGGCATTGGATGGTGAAGCGGATGTGCGGGTTGGCGGCAACGAAATCTTTCAGGTAAGGCAGCAGCAGATATTTGCACAGTGTGGTGCTTACGCCGATGCGGATATGCCCGACACCGAGGCGGGAAAACTGCCGCAGTGCCGCCTCACCGTCATTAAGCGAGCGGAATGCCTCGCGCGTGTAGCCGTAGAGGAGCGCACCTTCCTCCGTGAGCCGCACGCCGCGCGAACTGCGGGAGAAAAGCTTGGTGTTTAGGTCAGCCTCCAGTTTTTTGATTGCCTTTGAGATGGCGGGCTGGCTGATAAAGAGTTCTTTGGCGGCGGAGGAAATATTTCCGGTTTCCGCCACTTTGTTAAAAATCTGGTAATGGGAGAGGCTGCTCTGGTTTTCCATATGTAAATCCTTTCCGTCATTTTCCGGGACCGTTTCCGGTTCCTTTCGGTTTTAGGTTCCTGCTGCCCTTTTACGGATCCCGACATTCCTTAAAGTTATATAAAATATAAATAACATGTATTTTAATTATAGCAAGGCCTGTGCTATAATAGCAAGCAGAAAATTAGAAAATAACCTGTTTTTTTGCGGATTCCACTCTGTGAGGCCGCGGAAGGGACGGGGGAATGGGGGACCAAGATGGATTATAATGTTGCTGTGATCCCGGGCGACGGGATCGGGCCGGAAATCGTGCGGGAGGCCTGCAAGGTGCTGGACGCAGTCGGTGCAAAATACGGGCATGGGTTCCGGTATACGGAAGTTTTAATGGGGGGTGTTTCCATTGACGCGACGGGGGTACCGTTGACGGAGGAGGCACTTGCCACCGCGAAAGCAAGTGATTCGGTTCTGCTCGGCGCGGTTGGGGGGAATGTCGGGCAGTCGAACTGGTATAGCCTGCCGCCGAACCTGCGCCCGGAGGCGGGGCTTTTGGCAATCCGCAAGGGCTTGGGGCTGTTTTGCAACCTGCGCCCGGCAGTGCTGTTCCCACAGCTAAAAGGCGCGTGCCCGTTAAAGGCCGGGATCATCGGGGATGGTTTTGATTTCGTTGTTGTGCGCGAGCTGACGGGCGGCGTATATTTTGGCGAGCGGAAGACCTTTACGGAAAACGGCGTGCGCAAGGCGGTGGACACGATGCCATACGACGAGAAGGAGATCCGCCGCATTGCAAAATGGGCGTTTGAGGTGGCGATGAAACGCGGCAGGCGCGTCATCAGCGTTGACAAGGCCAATGTGTTAGACACCTCAAGGCTTTGGAGGCAGGTTGTGGCGGAGGTCGCAAAGGAATACCCGGAAGTTACGGTTAGCGACATGCTCGTGGATAACTGCGCGATGCAGATGGTGAAGGACCCGAAACAGTTTGATGTTGTGCTGACGGAAAATATGTTTGGCGATATTTTGTCGGATGAGGCGAGCATGGTGACCGGGTCCATCGGGATGTTGGCTTCGGCAAGCCTTGGGGAGGGCAAGTTAGGGCTGTATGAGCCAAGCCATGGCTCCGCGCCGGATATTGCGGGGCAGAATAAGGCGAACCCGATTGCAACGGTTCTCTCGGCGGCAATGATGCTGCGGTATTCTTTTGACCTTCTCACGGAGGCGGACCGCGTCGAGGCGGCTGTCCGCCAGGTGCTTGATGAGGGATGGCGCACGGTGGATATCATGTCCGAAGGCTGCAAGCTGGTCGGGACAAAGGAGATGGGGGATCGGATTGCGGAAAGAATTTAAGTTTGCGAAAATGATCAAGATATCGTCCATTGTTTATTGTGCGTTGACCATCCTCTTTTTCCTGCTGTTAAATCTGGCGGCGGGGTTTGTGGAGCAGGCGGTCGAGAATGGGCAGGACATCAATGGCGTGATTGAGTTTAACGGCATGCAGCAATTTTGTATTGCCATGGTCAATATTTTGATCTATGTGGAGCTGTTCGGGTATTTTGCGGTGCTGTGGATGGTATTC
>CAYMGZ010000130.1:0-7801 GCA_964390095.1 uncultured Lachnospiraceae bacterium
AAAACCATGATTTCCGGCAGAAGAACTTCCATGCTGTCTTAAAACAAATATGTATGTATTGTAGCTGCAAAGAAAAACAGGAGGTTTGCCGAAAATCCCCACAAAAGGATTTTACCACAAACCTCCCCAAAATAACACAGCAAAATTCAAAATTAAAATATTTGTAAGAAATGATTCCCTTATTTTCCTATAAACAGCAAGAAAATGTAAAATTTGCAGGGCACCATCCAAAACCTATACATTTTCATTTTTCAGCGTGTCCACAAGGCTGTTTTTTTCAAGCTTGACCACCGAGTAGGACATCGTTGCAAACACAACGGCAAAAACACTGAGCACGGCAACCAAAATGCTACCTGCCGGGATATAAAAATTTTGCACGTAACCTTCATTGACTACCCGGTAAATTGCAAACGTAACCAGGGCGGCAACCGGCAGCCCGGCACACAGGCTCTTGATGCCGTAAAGCAGGCACTCATAATTCAGCATCTTGTGCAGCCCCTTCTTCGTCATGCCGATGGACTCAAGCATCGCAAGCTCCCTGCGGCGCAGCGAAATATTGGTCGAGACCGTGTTAAAGACATTGGCGGCGGCAATCAAGGAGATCAGCACGATAAAGCCGTAGGAAAACACGTTGATGATCACAATGATATTGCGCGCAAAAGCATCCTGCTCCGCAATGCTGTAAAACGAACTGTTCGGTATGCCCTGTGCCATCAGCTCCTTGCAGACGCGGTCATAAAGCTCCACAAGGTTGCCCTCCCCGACCACGTAAACCACTTCCGACTGGTAGGTATCCTGCGATGTGAACGCAGAAATCCAAGGGAAGGCGGAAAGCGGGTAGACAAAGGAAAGGATCTGGCGGTTCACGCCCGTCGGGAGCGGTGCGTCCACCACGGTGTACGGCAAAGAAAATGTTTCGCCTTCCACAAGCAAGTCCAATCCCTGTGACTCCCTTGATCCCCCCTCCGCCTGCGAAGTTTCCGGCACGTCTTTTCCATTGTCTGGCTCTACGTCGGACGTGTAGATGATGTCAAAGAAATTACCCGTCAGAACCCCGCTTTTTTCCCGGAGCACGTCAAGCGTTGTATAGCGGTTGCCGGACAGTTCCACACGGATGCCGTCAAAGACGAGCGCCCCTTTTTCCTCCGAGAACCACCCCAGTGCCGTCAGGTTGTTTTCTTCCGTGTAGGCTATATATTCATCATCATCCATGAAATAAAAATACATAACAGGGACGAACCGGTCACGCCCGGTTGTCTCCCGCGCAAGCCCGCGTTCATAGCTGTAGCTTCCGGATGCTTCCGCATAATCCGTGTACGCCGTTGTAAGAAGCCCACGGTCCACAAGAACCGTGGCATGGAGCGTTTTTGCCTCAAATGCCTTCGCGACCCCTTCCACCGGGGCGATGGCATCCTGCACCTCCCGCGCCGTATAGCCGCGGTCCGGATATACGTAATACCGGAAATCATAGTTGTTTGCCGCCGTGACCGAGGTGGCGCTGCCCTTTAAATAATCAACAAAACTGCTGGCCGATATAAAGAGCACAATGCTCACAAAAAGCGAGATTACCGTTGCGCGGTATTTCTTGCGGTTGCGCCGGAAATTTTTGTCCGCCAGCATCCCCTCCGTGCCGTAAAGTTTATAGAGGAACCCCCTTGTGCGCACCGCCTTTTTGTTGACACGGATCTCGCTGTTCTGGCGGATTGCCTCAATCGCAGGGATGCGCATCGCCCCCCTTGCCGGGAGGATGGCGGAGAGCAGCACCGTAAAAAATGCCAGGACCGCCGCCGCCAAAAGCGCCCACCCCTTTACATGCATGGAAAACGGGATGTGCGCGGAGCCAACCAATCCCATGAAACGGTAGCGCAGCGCGTAAAATGTAATACTCATCCCAAGGATGCCCGCCCCGATGCCGAGCGGGATGCCAAAGAGGCTGACGGTGCATGCCTCAAACAGGACACTGCGCTTTAGCTGGCGCTTGGTTGCCCCGACGGATGCCAGAAGACCAAACTGCTTGATCCTCTCGTTGACGGAGATGGAAAACGCATTGTAAATCAGCGCGACCGAACCGAACACAATGATGATGCATAAAATAATGCCCATCCCGAAATACACGTGGGAAAAGGAATCCGCCCTGCCAATCCCATTTGTGTACAAAAGGTGGCTATGGTAATTATAATCAAGCGCCGATGCTTTATAGCGGTCAAGGAAATCAAAAATCCCTTTCTGGTCTTTCATCGTAAAAAACACCTCGGCAACCCCCCTGCCCGCGGAGAGCTGCTTTGCCTCATGAAGACCTGCCCCGCAGAATACGGTAAATCCCGGCGTTGCATAACGCCTTCCACTAAGTCGGCAGATGCCGACCACGGTATAAGTCCCGGCCTGTCCATCCGTCACAAGCTGTTCCGCCACATAGGTCTTAACCTGTCCATTGGGTTCTTCCCCGTCGGAAGCAGCACCAGGGGCAACGTTTTCCTGCTTTTGTTTTTTTTGTATCAGCCAGTCATGCCCGGTCAAAACAGTCCCCTCATACTCCCGGTAGCCGATGCTTCCGGTCACCGTGTCCCCGATTTTAAGTTTCTGCCGCCCGTAGTTGATAAACTCATCCGAAATCATGATCTCATTTTCCCTCTCCGGCATCCTGCCTTCGATCGTTTCAAAATTGATCATCCTTTTTGCCGCCTCCACATCACCAAGCAGGCTGACAAACTGTAAGTAAGGGTAGGAAGAATCATTCCAATTAAATGTTTCCTCCCCGTTCCGGAAGGTATCGGAAAGCTTCATATAACCGATTTCATACAGCCCGACCCAATCTTTGACTTCCTCTGCGCGGATCACTTCCTGGTACGCATCTTCCCCAATCCCGTAAAAGGAACCTTCCCAATTCCCCTCGTCCGCAACCGTTGTGGCGAGCATATAATTTTGCAGGCTTGTGATACTGGTCGTAACTGCCGTGAACATTGCGGTTGACAGGATAATCCCGATGACCGTCACAACCGTGCGCACTTTATTTTTCTTTAAACATGCAAGTGTCACCCTGTTTAAAATCTTCATTTGCGGATCACCTCATCTTTCGTGATGCAGCCATCCTCGATGGCAATGATGCGGTCCGCCTGCAGCGCGATGGATTCATCGTGCGTGATGACGATCAATGTCTGGTTGTATTTTTTATTTGACAGCTTTAACAGCTCGATGATTTAGTGGCTGTTCTTTGAGTCAAGGTTCCCGGTCGGCTCATCCGCAAGCACTACGGCAGGGGCATTCATCAGTGCCCGGCCGATGGACACCCGCTGTTGCTGCCCCCCGGAAAGCTCGTTTGGCAAATGCCCTTCCCGCCCCTTTAGTTTCAGCACATCCAACAATTCGCCAAGGCGCTCCTTGTTGACTTTGCGCCCGTCAAGCAGCACCGGGAGTGTCATGTTCTCCGTCACGTTTAAGACCGGGATCAGGTTGTAAAACTGGTATATCAGCCCCACCTCGCGCCGGCGGAAGATGGCCAGCTGCTCATCTTTTTGCTCATACACATTGGTGTCGCTCAAAAAAACCTTCCCCGAAGTCGGGCGGTCCACGCCGCCCAAAATATGCAGCAGGGTCGATTTGCCCGAGCCGGACGGCCCAATGATTGCAACAAACTGCCCCCATTCCACCGTAAAGCTGATGTCATTTAAGGCAATGACTTGGTTCTCCTTTTCCCCATACACTTTTGTCAAATGTTCCACACGCAGTATTTCCATAGAAACCTCCCTTTTCCCCGGGATATCCCTTTTTTTCCCGGTTTTTCATTTGCCCCTATTATATCCTTACAACCTTACAGCACCGTGAATTTAAAATGACAATTCCGTCACTTTTAAATAATCCCTTTATAAAACCGGAGAATAAAGCGCGCGCCACCCTCCCGGCGGTTTTCTGCGCATATGGTCCCATTCTGCGCCAGAAGGATCGCCCTCGTGAGTGCCAACCCGATGCCAACGCTGTTTTCCGAAGAATTTTTCCCCTTGTAAAAACGTTCGAACAGATGGGCGATGTCCTCTTTCGCAAACCCCTCGCCGTTGTCTTCGACTACGATCTGCGTATAGATCGCGTTTTCCTCCGCCGACACAATGACCGTGCCCCCCTCCCCCGTGTGCTCGATGCAGTTTTTTAACACATTCCCGACCGCCTCCGCGCTCCACGCCGCATCGCCAAGGAATTTTACGTCCGCGGGGATCCCGTCGGCCACAAGCGTCTGCCCGCGCAGTTCCATCAAAATCCCGAATGGCTGCGCGGCGTGCCTTACAAGCTGTGCGACACAAACAGGCTCCCTTGCAAAGCCAACCGTTCCCGCATCCAACTTCGCAAGCTTTAAAAGCGATTCGATCAGCCATTCCATCCGGCTTATCAGGGTTTTTAACTGCTTTAGTTTAACTACCTGCCCGTCTGCCCCATCCGGTTGTGCCTGCTCCCCTTTTCGCACCGGGAAAGTCTCAAGCACCAGATTCAGCGCCGTGAGCGGCGTGCGGATCTGGTGGGAAATGTCCGCGATGGAATCCGCCAAGTATTTCTTTTCATCCTTTAATTTTTCCGCCTGGCTCTGTAAAGTATCCGTGATCTTGGCAAGCTCGTTCGCCACAACTGCCGTTTCCCCCTCCTCATATTTCTGGAAACGCACATGGTAATCCCCGTGCAAAAGCTTGTCCATATCAAAGGCCAATTCCTTTAAGGTCCTTGTGTATTTGCGGTAAAAACAGGCAGCGGCCAACGCGCAGGCAAGGACGCAGGCAACGGCAAGCAGCGCTGCCTGCGGGCGGATTACAAGCCCGGCAAAAAAGCCGGCAAGTGCCACCACAAAAAACGAGATCCATAGCAGGCGGCTGTTTTTCTGGTTCATCCCACCCTCCCCCTACGCGCGGTAGCCAATGCCGCGCACGGTCTTGATGCGCATCGGCTTTGCCGGGTCATCCTCGATCTTTTCCCGCAGCCGCTTGATGTACACGGTCAACGTGTTGTCATTGACAAAATCCCCCGCCACATCCCATATATCCGCAAGCAGCTTATCCCTCGGGACAACATTCCCCTTGTTCTGGCAAAAAATTAAGAGCAGGCGGTATTCCAGTGCCGAAAGCACGATTTCTTTTCCGTCCTTGCTCACGCACGCTTTATCAGTATCAACACGAATGCCATAAAAGTCAAAAACTGACCTATTTTTCCCTGTCCGGCGTAAAACCACGCGGATGCGCGAGACCAGTTCCCTTGGCCGGAACGGCTTGCGGATATAGTCCTCCGCGCCAAGGTCAAGCCCCGTCACGACACTGTACTCATCACCGGATGCCGTCAAAAAGATTACCGGTACCTGATATTCCTCCCTCAGTTTCCCACATAGTGAAAACCCGTTTCCGTTCTGTAAGGAAACATCAAGCAGCACCAGGTCAAAGCCTCCCGCATCCAAAAGCGCCTCCGCCTCGCGCTGCCCGGGCACCGATTCCACGGCAAAGCCTTCCTGCCGCAAAAACGTGCCAAGGCTTTCCGTGATCATCGCATCGTCCTCCACCAACAATATCCTCTCCATTGCCCCCTCCAAAGTCTTTCGCTTACCGGGAAAGTTCCCGCAGATACTCCGCCGCCGCCGTGGCCGCGTTTGCCCCGTCCGCCGCCGCAGTTATGACCTGCCGCAGTTTTTTGGCGCGCGCATCCCCCGCCACAAAAAGACCGGGAAGCGATGTGGCACCTGTCTCATCCGCCTGAACGTAACCCGCCTCATCCAGCACGGAAAAGTCTGCAAGGATCTTTGTCTGCGGGGCCATGCCAACCGCGACAAAAAGACCGGAAAGCGCAAGTTCCCTCCCGTCCGAAAGCCGGATACCGGTAACTTTTTTCTCCCCTGAGACCAAAACAATCTGTGCCGGCGCAAGGATCTTTACATTCTCTTTTTCCCGCAATCTTGCAAGGGTCGCAGAAGCGCCCCGAAATTGCTCCCGGCGGTGGACCAGATAGACTTTTTCGCACAATTCAGAAAGGTAGAGTGCATCGTCAAGCGCCGTGTTCCCGCCGCCCGCAACCGCCACGGTCTTGCCGCGGTAAAATGCCCCGTCGCATACGGCACAGTAGGATACCCCCCTGCCGGAAAATGTGTCCTCCCCGGGAACCCCAAGATGGCGGTGTGCCGCCCCGGCGGCATAAATCAGCGTCCGCGACACAAGCTTTTCCCCATCGGCCAGTGTCACCCCAAAACCTTCCGGTGTTTTTTCAATGGCAGTGGCATCACCCTCCCGGAAGGAAACCCCAAACTCCACCGCGTGCCTGCGGAACGCCTCCCCCATGTCATAACCGCTCATCCCTGGCATGCCCAGATAGTTGTCCACCCTGCCGCTCTCCACGATCTGCCCGGTCCCCATATACATTTTTTCCAAAACCAAAGCATCAAGGTTTGCCCTTTTGGCATAAATTGCGGCAGACAGCCCCGCAGGGCCGCTGCCAATGATTAACGTATCCAACATTTGTCTTTTCCTTTCTTTTCGAAAACGTTTTCCCTGCCAGGGCGGGGCAATGAATTTGTTTTTTGTACGTAAAGTACCAAGCACTTATAAATCATCTTACACCCCGCCGAAAATCAGGTCAGATAACATAAAACCAACTATCATCCTGCCCAATATCCATCCCTTTGATACCACCCTTCCCGTAATCAAGGGAAAGCTCCTGGTTTTTGATGCTGACGCGCGTGCCCGCCGGGATGGATGCCGTGATAAAGGCATTGCCGCCAATCACCGCCCCCGCCCCAATCACGGTTTCCCCACCAAGGATGGAAGCCCCGGAATAAATCGTCACGTTATCCTCGATTGTCGGGTGGCGTTTTTTGTTCTTTAGCTTCTGGCCGCCCTTGGTGGAGAGCGCGCCGAGCGTAACCCCCTGGTATACCTTGACATTGTCGCCAATCACGGTTGTCTCCCCGATCACGATGCCCGTGCCGTGGTCGATGAAAAAATATTTTCCGATCGTCGCCCCAGGATGGATGTCGATGCCGGTCAGGCTGTGCGCGTGCTCGGTCATGATGCGCGGGATCAGCGGGATCTTTAGCAGATGGAGTTCATGTGCGATCCGGTTTACCATGATGGCGTACAGGCCGGGATAGGAAAAAATGATCTCATCGGTATTGTACGCGGCCGGGTCGCCGTCGTAGGCGGCCTGTACGTCCGTCTCAATCAATGCCCGCACCTTCGGGATACAGCGTAAGAATGCCACGCATTTCTCCCCCGCAAGAGAGAGGAGCGCCTCATGCCCCATGCCTGCGTACTCCGCCATATGCTCAAACACAATCGCCACCTGCCGGTTCAAATGGTACATTACATCTTCGAGCAACATGGTCAGGTTGTTTTTCTGGGTGTAGAATTTATATTTTTTATTTTTGAAATATCCCGGGAAAATGATTTGCTGCAGTTTGTTTACAATCTCGATGATTGCTTCCTTATCCAGCTGGTTGACGGTATCCCCCTGGTCGATCGTGCGCTCGCCCTGGTAATCTCCAAGAATCTCCTCCACAAGGCTGCCGACTTCCTGTTCCATGTCCATACCGATTTGCCTCCTATTATGAGTTCCGCATGTTCCCTCCCAGTTCCAATGACCGGGGAAAGGCTTTCCGTCCGCACGGCTCCCGGAAATCCTTTCCGGCACTGTCCGGGAACATGCTGATTATGAGTTCCGCATGTTCCCTCCCAGTTCCAATGACCAGGGAAGGAATTTCTGTCCGCATGGCTCCCAGAAATTCCTTCCGGCACTGTCCGGGCACATGCTGATTTTAAGCTCCGCATGTTATAAATGTTCTTTTAAT
>CAYMGZ010000131.1:0-3487 GCA_964390095.1 uncultured Lachnospiraceae bacterium
ATCAAAACGATCTGGGTTTTTTCAAACCTTAAACCGGTACCCTACTCCCCAGATCAAAACGATCTGGGTTTTTTCAAACCTTAAACCGGTACCCTACTCCCCAGATCGTTTCAATATACTGGGGCTTCGAGGTATTTACCTCGATCTTCTCCCGGATTTTCTTGATGTGCACCGTCACCGTCGCGATATCCCCAATCGACTCCATATCCCATATCTTCTGGAACAATTCTTCCTTTGTATACACATGGTTCGGGTTTTCCGCAAGGAAGGTGAGCAGGTCAAACTCCTTCGTCGTGAACGTCCGTTCCTCCCCATTCACATACACACGCCGCGCCGTCTTGTCGATACGGATGCCGCGGATCTCAATGATTTCATTCTCTTTCGCATTGGAACCGATCAGCCGCTCATAACGCGCCATATGTGCCTTTACGCGCGCCACCAGCTCACTCGGGCTAAACGGCTTTGTCATATAGTCATCCGCACCAAGGCCAAGCCCCCGTATCTTGTCAATATCGTCTTTTTTTGCCGAAACCATGATGACCGGTATATTTTTTACTTCGCGGATCTGGCGGCAAATCTCAAAACCATCCACCTTCGGAAGCATCAGGTCAAGGATGATCAGGTCAAACTCCTCCGAGAGCGCACGCGAAAGCCCCTCGTCCCCACTGCTCTCGATGGTTACTTCAAAACCGGAGAGCTCCAGATAATCTTTCTCCAGCTCCGCAATCGCCGTCTCGTCCTCCACGATTAAAATCTTGCTCATTTTTTGTTCCCTCCATTTCCTACATTTATGATTTGATCTTCACGCTTTTCATATGTCTGGCCTTTGGCTCCTGCCCCATCTCTTCCACATCCGCAGACTTATGCGTGGCAAGTTTCGGCATCGTAAAACAGATGGATGTACCCTTCCCTTCCTCGCTCTGCGCCCATATCTTCCCACCGTGTTCCTCCATGATCTTCTGTGCGATTGCAAGCCCAAGCCCCGTGCCGCCCTTCCTCGAATTGCGCGATGCGTCCGCACGGTAAAAACGGTCAAAAATATATGGCAGATCCTTCTGTGCGATACCTGGCCCATTGTCCGAAAGTTCCACCCGGATTTCCCCGCCGCCATCGCACAGCCGCACCGTGATCTTCCCCTCCGGCTTATCCATATATTTTACCGAATTTCCAATAATATTATTGATCACACGTTTTAATTGTTCCGGATCCGCGGAAATCTTTGTTCCCTGCGGGATCTCGTTTGAAAAATCAAGCTTTAGGTTCTTCACTTCCATATCAAGGCTCAGTTCCTCGATACAGTCCGTAAAATACTCGCTTGCATCCAGTGCCATGAAATTATACGGCACGGTGTTGCTGTCAATTTTTGTAAAAAATGATAATTCATCCACGAGCACCGACATATCGTTTGCCTTCGTATAAATCGTGCGGATATATTTCTCCATCTTCTCCGGCGTATCCGCGATGCCGTCCATGATTCCCTCCGCATAGCCCTTGATCGCCGTTAATGGGGTTTTTAAGTCATGTGAAACATTGCTGATCAGCTCCTTTGAATCCTGCTCATACTGCAGGCGCTCCTCAATCAGTTCCTTCATATACAGGCGCATCTCATCAAAATCTTCACACAATTGCCCGATTTCATCTGCCGGGTCGCCGGAGATGGAATAATTCAGGTTCCCGCATTTCATCTCATTCGTTGCCACTTTGAGCGTATTCAGCGGGCGGATGATCGTCCGGTACAGCCAGAGAACCAGTACCACCGCCGTGATGCCAATGATCGCAATCATACAGACAATGATCTGGATCAGGGAATTCTTAAGCTGCGGCATCAGGACATTGACTTCCGTGATAATGAAAATACTGCCCTCACTTCCATCCGGGAAATAAAAATCCTGGTGCTTGATCAGCACGGGGGTTTTCTCCCCGACATAAATGCCTCCGTCAAGGTCGGTACTATGTTCCCCGAAATCCGGGAGAAGCTTTAGGACATCCTCCGATTCCCCCGTACCGCCATAATAGGTGATCTCGCCGCCTTTGCGCAGGACCAGATATGAATATTTATGGGAAAGTTCCGCATTCATCTGCGCGATCCGTTCCATATCTTCGAACTTCCCTGGCTCCCTGACTGCCCAGAGCTTGATTTGGTTGTAAGCCTCCCTTGTCACACGGTTCAGGATGCGCAGCGGGTTTGTGATCACTTGCATCGTGTCCGCATCCACATCGTAGGTATGCTGTAACGCCACGCCAAGGTATTCCACAATTACCTTGCCACTCAACGCCATCATAAGGATGGGCATCGCGATTATTATGATAAATGCAATTTTCAGCCTTCCCTTTAAATCCATGTTGTATCCTCCGAAAAAACTCCGTTTGGTCCGGGAGCCTTGTTGATGAAAAACTCTGCCCCCCACAATCCAAGGATGCCCGCCCACAAAAGGAGGCAACAGGCGGCGCGGCAGGGTCGTGCGGTCTGTTGTTTTCTTTTGCGGACGGCAGATATGGAAACAAACTTGTTGCGGGCCTTGCGCAAGTTACGGCAAAGCCGGGAAAATCAGAGATTTTCCCGGCTCGCGCCCATCCCTTGCTTTGCCTTCGCCCACAGTATACCATAAAACCCGGTCCATTTAGCTGTTTTTCGAATTATTTTAACTTTTTTTAAGAATTATAAGTATTTCTTCAGCACTTCCACCTTGTCGAGTTCCTCCCACGGAAGTTTGAGGTCGTTCCTCCCAAAATGCCCGTATGCTGCTGTCTGTTTGTAAATTGGCCGGCGCAGGCCAAGCGCTTTGATGATACCCGCCGGGCGGAGGTCAAAATTCTCACGCACGATTGCTACCAGTTCCCCGTCTGTCTTTTTCCCGGTGCCAAAGGTGTCCACCGCCACGGAAGTCGGCTGCGCTACGCCGATCGCGTAGGAAAGCTGGATTTCACAGCGGTCACAAAGCCCCGCCGCCACAAGGTTTTTCGCCACATAGCGCGCTGCGTAAGCTGCCGAGCGGTCCACCTTTGTACAATCCTTGCCGGAAAAAGCCCCGCCGCCGTGGCGCGCATAACCGCCGTAGGTATCCACGATGATCTTGCGCCCCGTCAAGCCACTGTCACCGTTTGGCCCGCCAATGACAAAACGCCCGGTCGGGTTGATAAAAAATTTCGTATCCCCGTCGATGAGTTCTTTCGGCAGCACAGGGTCAAATACATATTTTTTAATATCCTGATGGATCTGTTCCTGTGTTATTTTGGCATCATGCTGGGTTGAGAGCACCACGGCATTGAGGTGGACCGGCCGTCCGGCATCATCATACTCCACCGTCACCTGCGATTTCCCGTCCGGGCGCAGATATGGCAGGGTTCCGTCTTTGCGCACTTTTGAAAGCTGCTTTGTCAGTTTGTGCGCAAGGGAAATCGGATATGGCATATACTCCTCCGTCTCGTTTGTCGCATAACCAAACATCATCCCCTGGTCGCCCGCGCCGATCGCGTCAATGTCCGC
>CAYMGZ010000131.1:3497-7766 GCA_964390095.1 uncultured Lachnospiraceae bacterium
TCAAGTGCCCTGTCAACCCCCATCGCAATGTCCCCTGACTGCTCGTCAAGCGCCACGATGACACCGCAGGTATCACAGTCAAAACCATATTCCGCATTGTCATAGCCAATCTCACGGATTGTCTCGCGCACAATCTTCTGGATATCGACATACCCTTTCGTCGTGACTTCCCCCATGACAAGCACCAGCCCTGTCGTCACCGCCGTCTCACACGCAACGCGGCTCATCGGGTCCTGCTCCATCAGCGCATCCAGCACCGCGTCCGAAATCTGGTCACAAATTTTATCCGGATGCCCTTCCGTCACGGACTCCGATGTAAATAACCTCTTCTGGTCCATAAATATTTCTCCATTTCTGCACCGCCTTCTGTCCCCGGGCAATTTTATGGCAGGCAGCACATCGCCACAAAATCCCCCTTCCCTTATGCCCGTTGTACACGTTCCCCGCAAAAAAAGTACGCCAACAGGCGGACTTGATTTTGCTTTTCAAATCCCCTTATTGTTCGATCACTCGCTCAACTTGGCACCTTCCACACTGGGGGTTGCCGGACTTCATAGAGTCTTTACTCTCCGTCACTCTGAATAAGAGAAATGTTAAATATTTAATTACACCAACAATATATAACAAGAGATGCGCATTGTCAAGCGTTTTTTATTTCCAGAATTCTGGAAATTTCCAGCATTTTGGGAAAACATTGCCGGTGCTTCCCCGCAGGCAATCGGCGGACAAAAAATACCCCATCAGCCAGCCAGCTCATCCGCCAGCTTTGCCGCTGCTGCAAGCACCGCCTCAAAATCTTCACAGAAACCTTCCCAGTTTTCCCGGATCACGGTGATATTTTGCTCTTTCGCCGCCATCTCAAGGACGCGTGCTTGCTCGCCAAAAATTTCCGCGCCGATTGTCTTGGATGAACTTTTTACCGCATGCACATAGACTGCAAAATTTTTCCAATCCTCTTCCGCGAAACAATTTGCCAGCTTTTCCTGATATTTTTCCCCTTCCGAACAGTAATCCTGCAAAATTTCCATATACATATCTTCCATGTCCATGCAGTGCGTCAAGCCCACGGTTCGGTCAATATACGCATTTTTATCTCTTCTGCCATCCACCACATCTGCCATTTTTTCCGCCTCTTCCTCCTTCCTGGCCTTTTCCTTCCTCAGCTCCTCCTGGTATCCCTGCTCCTTCTCCGCCGTAATCACAAGTTCCTCCGGCAGGTACGACATCAGCACGATTTCCAGCTCCGCCGCGTCAATTGGCTTTGAAATATAATCCACAAACCCTTCCCGCATATACTCTTCCCTGCTTCCGGCAATCGCGTTTGCTGTCAGGGCAATCACCTTTGTATCCGCGTTCGGGTTGTCCTTTTCCTCACGCAATTGATGGAATGTCTGGATGCCGTCCATCTCCGGCATCATATGGTCCATAAAAATCAGATGGTATTTTTTCTTCCTCGTCATCTGTAAGCACTCCATGCCGCTCGTCGCCGTGTCAAGCATGATCTCGGTACGTTTCAGCAACCCCTTCACGACTGCCAGGTTCATTGTATTATCATCCACTGCAAGCACCCTCGCATTCGGTGCATGGAACGCCTCATGGTATTTTTTCCGTGAGGAAACCTCATTCTGGTACGCACGTTCCAAACTCCCGACAGGCCCCCGGCTCACAACCTCCTGTGGGATGGAAACAAAAAAAGTCGATCCCTTCCCATATTCGCTCTCCACCCGGATCTCCCCGTGCATCAGGTCAACGAGCCTTTTTGTGATTGCAAGCCCCAGGCCGCTCCCTTCAATCGTGCGGTTCTTTTGGATGTCAAAACGGACAAAACGCTGGAACAGGCGCTCCTGGTCCTCCTTACGGATGCCGATCCCCGTGTCCTGCACCGCAATCTTCAGCACGAAATTCTCATAATCAAGCCATTCCCCATAAACCGTGAAGGCAATGCTGCCTTCTTTTGTATACTTTACGGCATTCGTCACCAGGTTCGTGATCACCTGCCGGATCCTCATATCATCGCCGACCAGTGCCGAAGGCAGGCTCTCATCAATGCTGACCACCACCAAAAGCCCTTTCTTCCCCGCGTGCTCCTCCAGCAAGTGCACCTCGTCATTCAGCATGGAAGCCAGCTGGTACGACTTTTCCACAATCTCAAGTTTCCCGGATTCCATCTTGGAAAAATCAAGGATGTCATTGACCAGGGTGACCAATAACCTGCTGGCATTTTCCACATTGCCCGCGTACTCCAAAACCGATTTTTCCGTGCTCTCCCGCAGGATCAGCTGGTTCATGCCAATGATGGAATTGATCGGCGTTCGGATTTCATGCGACATATTTGTAAGGAAATTATTCTTTGTCTGGTTGGTTGCCAGCATCTCCTGCTTCTCACGCTCAATCTCAACAATATCCTGCCCTGTCTTTAGCACTGCCATGACAAAAAGCAAAAACACTGCCACCACCAACAGCTTACCGCGGTTTTCTGCACGGTAAATCCCAATGACTTCATCCACCGTAGCCAGCAAAAGCCCTATGTAACCAAGAAAGACAAGCAAATAATCCTTAAGCCTTTTGTGATATGCATCGGCCACCATCGTTACACCGACCAAAAGCAGCATCGCAAAGATCATAAAATGGAACAGCCACATCGAATCCGAAAAATCGACCAGCCGCCCCACATGCAGCCCTGTGCAGACAAAAAACACGGCAAGGCATGCTACCTCAAGCACCTGGTAATAGCGCCGGTAACGCCCGCGCTGAATCCGGTCAAAATACTCCGCATACGGGAACGGCAGCAGTCCCGCTGCAAGGAATGCCACATCGGACATCACGGAAATATTTGAAAAAAACAACTGGCGCAGACGCGATTCACAAATCATCCACACCGCGGTCAGGAAAATGCCCCACCCCAGAAATTCCAGCGCAAACTGCTTTTTGAAGGAGCGGTTCATCGAAACGCCAAGGGCTATCGCAATGATTGAAAAAAGGAGCAGAAAAATTGCCATCCCAACCTGAAGCACATTCGTTTTGAAATACTCCGTCCAAAGCTCAATACGCGCACCGTAATACACCTCACTCAACATGCCGGTATACCGCGACCCTGTCGTCCATGCAATCTGCAGGTTTTTTCCCGCGTCCTGCTGCTTAACCTCCACAAATACATAGGCAACCGCACTGTATTTCCCAAACGGCATCGTATCCTGCAATGAAAATTTCTCGCGCAGTTTTCCGTCAATGGAAACTTCAATCTCCTGATGCAGGCTGTTCGTGCTGATCCACGTCCAGTCACGCACCTCCTGCGGGAGTGTCGTCTCGATCACGACCCTCTCCCCCGCCGCCGCATCCACCTTCCCCGGAACCGTAACCGGCTCCCTCCTCCCATCTTCGTAGACACGGTACCATGTCACATCAAGGGGGGTTGCCTCAATCTCCTCGTGCGTTGTCTGCTTTGGGCAAAGCACTTGCCCAAGCACCCCATACAATACCACAAGCCCGGCAAAAACAATAAATACTATATCTAACACCCATCGTTTGGATTTTCCGGCTGCTATCTCTTTTCCCTTCATTTCCCCTCATTTCTGCACCGTTTCCGGCACGAAAAATTTTATCCGCACCCTGTTTATACTATATAATTCCAGAATTTACCATACTGTACTGGTCGAATGTATATGGCTGGCGTTATGTAGTCGGGTTACTCGGAAATTTTAACTATTAAGCAGTATAAATTATACACCACTTCCCGCAAAAAGGAAAATAGTTTTTTTGCGAAAAACACAAGTTTCCTGCGCCTGCCCCCAAAAAAGCAGGGCTGTGGTCCCAGCCCTGCTTTTTGTAACCATATTTCCGTTTTACGCGCACCCTCACATAACGGTTGCCGTAAAACCGATGTCATCTAACTGCTCAACCGCCGTCTTCACACAGTCCTCACCCCCGTCAACCGTCACGGTCTTCGCTGCAAGGTCGATGCCATGTTTGATCCCTGCTGCCTCAAGCGCTTTCCCGATCCGCTCCACACAATGGTTACAGCTCATTTCCTCCACATGCAATGTTGTCATATCTTTTCCTGCCTTTCTCTATTTGATAAATTTCTGGATTGTCTTTAAAAGTTCCTCCACTTTCTCATCCCCGCCCTCCCGGATATCCTGCACGACACAGGTCCGGACATGGCTGCTTAAAAGCTCCTTGCTAAACGCGGTCAGGGCCGCGCTTGCCGCTAAGACCTGTGTGAGGATATCCACACAGTAAGCATCGTTTTCCACCATGCTGCGGATACCC
>CAYMGZ010000132.1:0-7737 GCA_964390095.1 uncultured Lachnospiraceae bacterium
CCGTCATCTGCAAATGGCATCCTGTCCAAACAGCAGTACGGAAATTTGGGTTTTGCATTGCGGGGAATTATGTGTAAATCGTGCGGTTTGTTTTACGGATCATAACGGCGGTAAGCGTAACAGAACTTATTTCCGCCAAAACTTCAGCTTGACAATACCGGGCATCTATGTTACTCCATAACTACTCTTTGCACTGCATATAAGTCTACAGTACAAACTGAACAGACCGTGACCATAGGTCATGGAGTCGGGTCACATCAGTGGCAGTGGAATCTTCTATCCACGGGACAGTAGTTGCTAATACTGGTTCGTGGGTATTTTTTTACTTTCTATTAAGGTAATATTCTAAATCCCCACATATATTGAAGTCATAGAGCAGTTTAACATTTAGGAGGTGCTTCGTATGTGGAGAAATCCAACAGCCAAAAAAGTATATGTTAAGCCAGACAATAATTTTCAAAAAGTTGCAGACAGAGTGTCAGCCGTGAGCATTGCAGGCAATTTAGTTTTGTCTGTGTTTAAGCTTACAGCGGGCATTGTGGCGCGTTCCAATGCAATGGTCAGTGATGCCGTTCATTCCGCATCGGACGTGTTCAGTACGATCGTGGTGATTATCGGGATTCGGCTTGCTTCAAAAGAAGCGGACAAAGAACATCCTTATGGGCATGAGCGAATGGAATGCGTGGCAGCCATTATACTCGCAATGATCCTGTTCATGACAGGGCTTGGCATCGGGACAAAAGCATTAAAAAATATTCTGTCTGGCAATTATGGCGATTTGCAGGTACCGGGGATTTTAGCGCTGGTTGCCGCAGCCATTTCCATCGTGAGCAAAGAAGCCATGTTTTGGTATACAAAAATCAATGCAGCAAGAATTGATTCCAGTGCGCTGCTGGCGGATGCATGGCACCACCGTTCCGACGCGTTTTCCTCCGTTGGGGCTTTAATCGGTATTGCAGGGGCAAGGCTAGGCTTTCCGGTTATGGATTCCATTGCAAGTCTGGTAATCTTCATATTTATCCTTAAGGCTGCATATGACATCTTTAAGGATGCCGTCAATAAAGTGGTGGATCATTCCTGTGACGAGGAAACAGAACGGCAAATTTATGAACGTGTTATGAAAAACGAAGCAGTTATGGGGATCGATTTGCTCCATACGCGTATTTTTGGGAATAAAATATATATCGATATAGAAATTGCCGTGGACGGTTCCTATACACTGAAAAAATCCCATGAAATTGCGGAAGAAGTCCATGATGATATTGAAAAAAATTTCCAAAGGGTAAAGCATATCATGGTGCACGTAAATTGCGCCCAGACGGGCGATGAATGAGCTGTCATAACGAATCCTAAGAACGCACCCGCACGGAAGGTTTTTGTGCGGGTGCGTTCTGATCTTCCTCCGGCTGCGGTCACTGTCTACCCGATGTAAGCTGCATAATATGTGATTCTTTGCCCGTCTAAATAACTTTTGCCTTGCATTCCTTCTTCATGGCAAAATACCCGATCAGCACCGTCCATACATAGGCGCAGGTCTTCGGGATCATCAGCATCCCGATCATGGGAATGGTATCCGCTAAGAGCACCACCGGGATATAAAAGGCAAAGCTCAGCACGATGGTCAGCCACATCCAGCCAAACGCCTTATCCTTGTGGTCCCTTGCACTGCGATAAAAGAGCACGATCACCAAAAGGCCCAGCAAGGCAAAGGGAATGTTGCGGTAAATTCCCCAAGAAAGGGGCGCATCCGCGTCAAGCCACCGGTTCTGCGGCATCATGCACAGCGCGATTCGCACACCGGCCAGACCGTACACGGCCGCGGTAAGGCCTCCCCGGCCGCTAATCTTATACCGCTGCCTCCAGACATAATATAGCAGCACATAGAAAATCGTCATTGTGACCGATGTGATCCACTTTCCAATGCCCAAGGGAACCGTATAATTCTCAAGGCCGGTGGTACATAGGGCAATGGCGCGGGGAACCAGTTTCAAAAACATGGGTTATTTCCCTTTTATTTCAATTCTGTCTAAAATTCCCTGCACGCTTATACCCCGGTGTGTCAGATACATCCGCGCCACATCCAAAAGGAATGCTTTGTCCGCGCCCGTTGCCCGCTCAATGTCCTCCAGTGTATGACCCTTGTCAATGTATTTCATAATCTTTTTCACAAGCCGGAAAATATTTTCCGGATGCCCGGACTCCTTTTTTGGTATTCCCCGCTCCCCGCTTAGCTCCGCCGCTTTTGCATGGCCATAATACACCTTAACGGGATTTCGCGCCAATAATTTATTCCAACTCTCCCCAATTTGCGTTCCACCATGGAGATCCAATTCATACAGGGGATTCAGATCACCCACAAACAACAGCCCCTCATCCAAGCATAAGGAAATGCTGTCCTCGCTATGCCCCGGCGTATGTACCACTTCCCCAGCAATCCCGCATTCCTCCAAAAGCAGACGGCTCTCCCCGCAGGAAATAACCCGGATATCCCGATCCGCAATCGGCAGATAAAAACGGTTTCCCTCCTTTGCAAACACCTTGTCTGCCTCGTGAATGTACGTCCGCTGCACGTCAGCCACCACGATTCTCACACCGCAGCCGGCAATCTCCTGTGCGATTCCCATGTGATCCGGATGAAAATGGGAAATAAACAGATACCGGATTTCCTGCACTGTCGCGCCTGCCTCGCCAAGTGCCCTAAAAAACTGCGGAAAAGAACCCGCCCATCCCGTATCAAAAAGGATACTGCCTTTCGTTTCCCGTATAAGATATGTGTTTGTGCCAGAATACTTTAATTCTATTACCATCTTACCATTCCTTTTTTATAGAAGGTTCATCTGCTTCGACATAATAACGCCGCTAAGCCCATGCCATAGAAAAACTACCTTTATTTTTTCCAAGATGCTTGTTTCCCCTGCGGAAATTCCAGTTTCAACGGATACCGGAACCCTTTAACCTCCTTTTTATTTCTCAAAGCCGAAACAGGTCTAATCTGTAACATAAGCGTCCACTTCTTATCAATATTTTATCTTAATTTTATCATCATTTATATTCTACCATACTATCCAGAAAAAACAACCTCTGTAAAATTTTTTTCTATTATTTTTATGTATTCTACCACCACTTTACGATTTTTTAAAAAAACATGAAAAAATATCTGGCTCCCCTAAAAAATCAAAAAAATCCCGCATCATTTCATATATCCAGCCAAAAGGGCTTGCCCATATTTGCCTGGCTTGTTTTTTAGTTGACAATCGGGCAGGAATCGTCTATAATATCTCGAATAGCAGGCATATCATGCCTTGCATACATTGCAAGGCACGATATGCCGGATTATCATGGAGGAGAATGGTACGGATGGCAGAAAAGAAAAATATTTTGACGTATGCGGGGTTAAGGCAGCTTGAGGAAGAGCTTCAGGATCTGAAAGTAAACCGCAGGAGGCAGGTAGCCCTAAAGATCAAGGAAGCCCGCGAACAAGGCGACCTCTCGGAGAACGCGGAGTATGATGCCGCGAAGGATGAGCAGAGGGATATCGAAGCCCGCATCGAGGAGATCGACAAAATCCTGAAAAACGCGGAAGTCGTTGTGGAGGAAGACGTTGACGTGGATGCGATCAACATCGGCTGCAGCGTGAAGATCATGGATATGGAGTACGAGGATATTTTGGAATACAAAATTGTTGGCTCCACCGAGGCAAACAGCTTAAAAGGCAAGATTTCCAACGAATCCCCGGTCGGCAAGGCCTTAATCGGTGCAAAGCTTGGTCAGGTCATCGAGGTGGAGACACAGGCTGGAACGATCCAGTACAAGGTACTTGAAATTCAGAAAACGAACTAAACTTTATTACTTATTTATAGAAATGAGGGATACCGTGGCAGAAGAAATCAATACGCAAAATGTGGAGGAAACCACACAGTCAAGGGAGGAAGTCAACAAGCTGATCAAAGTTAAGCGCGAAAAGCTAACGCAGCTCCAGGCAGACGGCAAGGACCCTTTCCAGATCACGAAGTACGACGTGACACACCACAGCCAGGAAATCAAAGACCATTTTGACACATTAAACGGCACGCAGGTCTCCATCGCCGGGCGCATGATGCAAAAACGCGTGATGGGCAAGGCATCGTTCTGCAACGTGCAGGACTTACAGGGCAACATCCAGTCCTACGTTGCGCGCGATTCCGTAGGCGAGGAGGTTTACGCCGGGTTTAAGAAATTTGATGTGGGCGATATCATCGGCATTCAGGGCGAAGTCTTCATGACAAAGACCGGGGAAATCTCGGTACATGCTGGGGAAGTCACGTTGCTTGCAAAATCACTCAATGTCCTGCCGGAGAAGTACCACGGCCTGACGAACACCGACCTGCGCTACCGCCAGAGATACGTTGACCTGATCATGAACCAGGAAGTAAAGGATACTTTTATCAAGCGCTCGAAAATCCTTGCCGCCATCCGCAAATACCTTGCAGGCGAGGGTTTCATGGAGGTTGAGACCCCGCTTTTAGTCGCAAACGCAGGTGGTGCTGCGGCAAGGCCGTTCACAACCCATTTCAACGCGCTCGACGAAGATTTCAAGCTCCGGATCTCCCTGGAACTTTATTTAAAACGCCTGATCGTGGGCGGTTTGGAGCGCGTATACGAGATTGGGCGCGTATTCCGCAACGAAGGCATCGACACAAGGCATAACCCGGAATTTACGCTGATGGAGCTCTATCAGGCCTACACCGATTACAACGGCATGATGGACCTGACGGAAAAGCTCTACCGCTACGTGGCTAAAGAAGTGCTCGGCACGACAAAAATAACCTATGGCGGCGTGGAGATGGATCTTGGCAAGCCGTTTGAGCGCATCACGATGGTGGATGCGGTCAAAAAATATTCCGGTGTTGATTTCGGCGGGATCCATACGCTTGAGGAGGCAAGGGAAGCCGCAAAGGAACACCATGTGGAATTTGAGGAGCGCCACAAAAAAGGCGATATTTTGAATTTATTTTTTGAGGAATTTGTCGAGGAACATCTCGTGCAGCCGACCTTTGTCATGGACCATCCGGTGGAGATTTCCCCGCTGACAAAGAAAAAGCCGGGAAACCCGGACTATGTGGAACGGTTTGAGTTCTTTATGAATGGCTGGGAAATGGCGAACGCTTATTCCGAGTTAAATGACCCGATTGACCAGCGGGAACGCTTTGCCGCACAGGAGGAATTGCTGGCACAGGGCGATGAGGAAGCAAATACGACCGACGAGGATTTCATGAACGCACTCGAACACGGCATGCCGCCGACGGGCGGGATCGGCTTTGGGATTGACCGCATGGTCATGCTTCTGACCGACTCTCCGGCCATCCGCGATGTGCTGCTGTTCCCGACGATGAAGTCCATCGAGAAGTGAGAGGCCGAAAAAGCCTGTAATATTAAGGCCTTCGGGTTCCGGGGAAGCCCCGGAAATACATCTTTACATCAGCCTTACATCAAACGGTGCCAAAACTGATGCAGAGAGGATACAATCGCACATTTACAGAGAAACGGCCCTGAGAGGACATGAAACTCTCAGGGCTTTTTTCATTGGCAGGGCTACCGGCTGGATTCGCAAACTACCTTTTCCGGGCAAAAGCAGTTATCATTTATACCACAAGGATAAAAGTTACAGGGAGGGTTGCGGTATGGATAATGTGATCGACGGCCTTGCCACGAAACTGGAAACGGTGCAGACAGAGCTGTCCGACACCCGGAAGCAGCTTGAAAACACCCGTGCAGAGCTGGCCGCATCCTTTGCCAGAGAAGCGGAACTGGCGGAAAAGACAGCGCACCATAGTTTGTCGAAAAGTTGAGAATAAGCCAGAAAAGTCACTTAAAAAAGTTGATGGTTTCTGCGATAACTCCCTTGAAAAAGTTGATTGTTTCGTGTATGATAGAGAGGATGACAGGGCAAGGAGGAAAATCGCCATGCTGAAAAGAAAAATCGAACAGAGTTTAGCCGAATGGAAAAATACAGCAAACCGCAAGCCGCTGATTATAAAAGGATGCAGGCAGTGCGGAAAAACCTTTTCCGTTCTGGATTTTGCAAAAAAGAACTACAAGCATGTGGTATATCTTAATTTTTTTGAAAACCCCGACTACGCTTCCGTGTTTTCTGGCTCACTGGAAATTGACAACATCGTTATGATGCTGTCGGCACTGCTGGGCAGTGCGGCAGTGTTTGAGGCAGGAGAAACCGTTCTCATACTGGACGAAATCCAGGATTGCCCGGAGGCCCGGACGGCCTTGAAATTCTTTCGGATCGACGGTCGGTATGACGTGATTGGAACCGGCTCCCTGTTGGGCGTGAAAGGATATGGAAGGGAACCAAAGTCCATTCCTGTAGGTTCTGAAACAGTGATCGATATGTATCCGCTGGACTTTGAGGAATTTCTATGGGCAAATGGCGTAGGAGCGCCAGTGATTGAAATGCTGAAAAAAAGCCTGGAGGCAGAAACGCCCGTGCCGGATGCGCTGCACAGCCGCATGAAGCAGCTGCTTTTGCAGTATGTGGTGGTAGGCGGAATGCCGGACGCCGTACAGACCTTTGTGGATACTAAGCAGATGGACGAGGTACTGCGCATCCAGCGGGATATTGTTCGGTCTTACGAGGATGATATGGTGAAGTATGCCGAGAGAAAGGATAAATCCCGCATCAAAGAGTGTTTCCAGTCCATTCCGAAGCAGCTTGCCAAGGAAAATAAAAAGTTTCAGTATTCCGTTATAAAAAAAGGATCCACTACCGCGAAATACGCAGGCAGCTTACAGTGGATTGAAGATGCGGGTATTATCTCCCGGTGCTATAATCTCTCCATTACAGAACTTCCCCTAGACGGGAACGCCGAGGAAGATGTGTTCAAGGTATATATGAAAGACTGTGGCCTGTTTGTCAGTATGCTGGAGGATGGCACGCAGTACGATATTCTGCAAGGCAACCTTTATGGATACAAAGGCGCAATTTTTGAAAACCTGATTGCGGATATTTTCTCCAAAATGGGCCGCAAGCTGTACTATTTTCACAAAGACAGCGGTTTGGAGGTTGATTTTGTCATCCGCTATAAAGGAGAATGTACCCTGGTAGAAGTCAAAGCATCCACTGGAAACACCAAAAGCACCAAGACTATTTTGCAGCACCCGGAAAAATATCATGTAAGCAGCGCAATCAAGCTGGGCGATTATAATGTGGGACGGGCGGATCAGATTTTAACACTGCCGCTGTATATGGCGTTCCTTTTGCGAACCCTCTGATTTGCACATTTGCAGTCGCCTCTGCTTTCCTTTATCATAGAGAGCAAGTCAAGGATGGACGCTAATACATCTTCTCTTTTGATTTTCTTGCGTTCAACAATGTCCTTTAGATAAACCTCAGAAACAAGCGATTGCAAATAGTTCATTTTTGCTGTCTCGGTAGGGCGGGACAAAATGAGCGGCATTCCTCCGTAAAAGGCATAGTCTTCAAAAATATCAAGATTTGATAAGGTCTTCAGATCATTCAAAGCGTCATAAAAGGTGATCTTTTTCCCGTCGGGATTGTAAGGATTGACAACCTCATCGGACATTTGGAATACCATCAATTCAAAGCAAAAGAGAGCCAGAGAAAATGTGGTAGCCCATAATACGGTAAAGGCATACATTGACCATCTGTCGGATGCGTTTTTGTTCAGCGAATGTAAAAAGTGGGATGTGAAAGGCAAGGATTACTTTGACTATCCCAATAAATAC
>CAYMGZ010000133.1:0-4833 GCA_964390095.1 uncultured Lachnospiraceae bacterium
GCAGAAGGGCGCCAAGCAACCCGGCCAGAACCAAACTGGTCCAGACAGAGCATAAAACGATCTATAATTTTTTTGTCCATTTTTTCATGAATGGATGCCTCCTTGTTTTGATGGGGATAGTATAGCGGAAATCAGGGGGGAGAAAAATATCTTTTCGCTTGATAAAATCACCGAAAAATCAAGGGAAACATGAAATTTGTCGAAAAAGCCGGGAAATTGTCGTATTTGCCGGGTGTAGAACCGGTGGAGAAAAAAAGTAAACTGTCAAGTGAAAAGGAATATCTATTTTAGAACAGTTGGAATAAAATGAGGATGGGCAGTGATTTTTTTCAGAAAAGCGGAAAGATGAAAACATAGATTGGCTGCCCGGAAAAAAACTGCCGCACCATCTTAAATCTTTGGTGCGGCAGCCTTTTTTATTATGGTGGGTTTTGGAAAGTAATTACAGGTTTATATCCGGTGTTCCGATCCCGTTGCCATCTGTGTCCGGCGGATCCATGTCCGGTGTTCCAACGCCATTGTTATCCGGCGGGTTCATGCCCGGTCTTCCGGCATCGCTGCCATTGGCATCCGGCGGGTTCATGCCCGGCCACCCGGCATCGCTGCCATCCGCATCCGGCGGGTTCCCACCTTTCTGGCCTGCGCCGCCGCGCCCTGGCCGCTTCCCGCCGCCCATGCCGCCAAATCCGCCGTTTCCGGAGCCGTAGGAAATGGCATCCATTGTGATTTTAAAAACTTCCGTCCCGATTTTTAAAGTGTAAGTATTGCCGACCGTGATGGAAGGGTCGCTGACCACTACCGAGCTGAAAGATTTTGCCGGGGTATAGCTTACAAGTACTGTGCCAGAGGCATCCAGAAGCTCAACCACCGTGCCGCCTGCGTGGCTGCCTGCCGTATTTTGCAGAATGCAGCCCTGCGTGGAGGCGGAATCGAAGGTTTCCGCCATCCCTGCCGCGCCAACCGCGACCACCGTTCCGCCGTGGATGAGTGCGGTCCCGTTTTTGTCAAGGGCACCGTTGCCGGAGTTTGTCGGGCCATCCACATAGATGTTGCCGCCCGTCACGGTCAGGTCGCCGTTGGAGTCGATGCCGTCGCCGTCCGCGTCAATATGGATGTCGCCGCCGGAAATCGTGATGCTGACCCCTTCCTGTGATGTAAACATATCCTTCCCAAACCTTCCGGAAAAACCGCTTGTATCGTTTCCGCCTGCCGCGTTCAGGCCGTCATCGCTTGAGCAAAGGGAAATATTTCCGCCAAGGATTTCGATGGTCTTGCCCTCAATCCCCTCGTAACTATCCGTGACCTGAATCGTGCCAGCGGAAATTGTGACAGAATTGTCCGCATGGAAACCGTCGTCCCGGGTCGCGACCGAAAAAATCCCGTCGGAAACCAAAAGGTCACCGTTGCAATGGAAGCCGTCATCCGCTGAATCAACAGAGAACGTGCCGCCTAGGATGGAAAGGCTGCCGGAAGCCTTGATTCCCTTTGTGCTTGTGGAGGTTTCCGCATCGTTGTCTTGTGCGGTGTTGGAAAAAGGAAAACCCCTCCCGCCAAATCCGCCCTCGGTGTGAGGTTCGGCATTGTTCCTGCCACCACCTGACAAAATATGGAAATTCCCGCCCGAAACCGTAAGGTCTGCGGAGGCATCCATGCCGTCACCCCCCGCAGTAATTTCAAAACTCCCCCCCGCGACATAGAGAAAACCTGCCGACGCGTCCTCATCGTTGTCTGCGTGGAACCCGTCTTTCCCGGCCGTGACCGTAAAATCCCCGTCCGCGATGCGGATACTGTCCTTTCCGGCCATGCCGTGGCCGGCGGCCGTGACCGCAAACCGGCCGCCCGTGATGACAAGGTCATTTTTGGAGACGATCCCATGACCTGCCAAGGCGGAGATTGTCAAGGAACCGCTGCCGTTTATGGTCAGGTCATCCTTTGAGAAAATAACGGCATCAATGTTGTTGTCATCGATTGCGGTGTAGGTCCCCCCGTTGCCCAGGGTATTTTGCGTGCCGTTTGCAAGGGTGAGGAACACTTTGTCCGCTTTTTTGATATAGAGGGCAGAGGAAGTGGCGTTTTGGATGGAAACACCGGCAAAGACGAGCTGGACCTTTGTGTTTTTATCGGTATCAATGATGAGCATGCCGTCATCGAGCGTGCCCGATACTACGTAAGTGCCTTCCGCGCGGATGGTGACGGTACCACCGTCAACCGACACGCCGGGGGAGGAGCAGGAGGCGGATGAACCGTCCAATGTGATGTTTATGGCACTGTCCTTGTCATATTCGGTGCGGGAATCCCGGCTGGTGAACAGATCCGCCGTGTTGATGCCGGTGGCGGTTTTCTCCTCCTTGGCCGTTTCAGGGTCAGTGGACGGCGTAGGGTTTGTTCCTTCTTCCTGCGGATTGTTATTGTTGGAAGGCGGTTGGTTGTCGGTGGGGGATGCCTCCGGCAGGGAGGCCGCATTGGTCCCCGGGTCTGTTTTTTCGTTGCCGCAGCCCCCAAAAAGTATTGTGGTGCAAAGCAGTGCAGCGATCATTTTTTTCCTCATATTTTGTGTACCCCTTTCAAAAGGAATTTGTTTTGGATAGTTTAGTGGGGGAACATGAAGAAGATTTGATGAAACTGTGAAAAAAGCTTGAAAGGTCAGCCTGCGCGAAAAAAACTGCCGGCTAAAAAATAGCCGGCAGTACGGGAAACTTTAGTCTTCTTCGTCATCCCCGAACATCTCGTCGAATTCCTCGGAGTCAAGCCATTCCTCAAATGCGTCGGAAACGGCTTCGAATTCCTCGTCGCTCTCAATGTTGATCAAATTCGGTTCATCACCGTTTTCCTGGAATTCATACAGATATACCTCGCCATCATCGTCTGAGTCCTGTGGCAAAAGCGCAATGTATTTTTTGTTGCCACAGGGAAAGATTGTGATCACGTCACACACGATCTCCGTGTCATCGTCCAATGTGAGGGTCACCGTATCATTTTCTTCGTTGCCCAATAATTCGTCATCCATATTCATACCCCTTTCCTGCATGGGCGTGGACTGCCATGCCCAAACGGTGGCACTGTTTGCGGTGCCGGCTGGTTTTATGCCCGTCCATGAAATTTCCATGCATATTCCGGACAAAAGTTTTATATGATTGACTATAGCAGAAAGTATCCGAAATTGCAAGTGAAGATTTTGTAACGGCTCCGTCTTCCCCTCCCGCAAGGTGCTTTAATACATTTTTGCATAAAACTCCGGGACTTCCGACGCGAAAATACGTTTTTGCAATTTCTGTGTATCATTTTTTCCCGAAGATCAAAATTTCCTCTTGAAAAAAGTGGAACAGGATACTAATATATAGATAGCTTTTGTTTTCGGTTTTTTGGGGAAGCAGGCCACTGCGGATACCAAAGGCCGTTTGGCAAGGGAAAAGTATTCTTTAGGAAAGAGGGAAACGTATGTTAAATATCAGAATTGAGAAGACAACCAACCCAAAGCCGCTCCCTGCGGCGGACAACCCGTTAAAATTCGGCACGATCTTTACGGACCATATGTTCATCATGAATTATGAGACGGGCAAAGGGTGGCATGATGCGCGCATTGTGCCATACCAACCGATTTCGCTCGAACCGTCCGCGATGGTGTTCCATTACGGGCAGGAAATGTTTGAGGGCCAAAAGGCATACAAGGCCGCGGACGGCCGTGTGCTTTTGTTCCGCCCGGACATGAACGCGAAGCGGACGAACCACACGAATGAGCGGCTCTGCATCCCGCAGATCCCGGAGGAGGATTTTGTGGACGCGGTCAAGGCGCTTGTGAAGATGGATGAGGCGTGGATCCCGACAAAGCCTGACACCTCACTTTACATCCGCCCGTTCATCATCGCGACCGACCCGTTCCTCGGTGTCCGCCCGTCGGATACCTACCTCTTTATGATCATCCTTTCCCCGGTAGGGCCTTACTATCCGGAAGGGCTTGACCCGGTAAAGATCTGGATCGAGGACGACTATGTGCGCGCCATCCGCGGCGGCATCGGCGAGGCGAAGACCGGCGGCAATTATGTCGCTTCGATGGCGGCGCAGTTAAAGGCGCATGAGGAGGGCTATTCGCAGGTACTCTGGCTGGACGGTGTGGAGCGCAAATACATCGAGGAAGTCGGGGCGATGAATATTTTCTTTAAGATCAACGGTACGGTGGTTACGCCGATGCTAAACGGAAGCATCCTCCCTGGCATCACAAGGAATTCCGTGATTGCGCTGTGCAAGGAGTGGGGCATCCCGGTAGAAGAGCGCAGGGTATCGGTGGATGAGCTTTACGAGGCGGCGAAGGACGGCACGATGGAGGAAGTGTTCGGCACCGGGACGGCGGCCGTCATTTCCCCGGTCAGCCATCTAAGGTTCCAGGACCATGTCCTTCAGGTGAAGGACGGCGGGATCGGGGAGCTTTCCCAGAAGCTTTACGATACAGTGTCCGGCTTACAGCGCGGGCAGATCGCGGACACAAGGGGCTGGGTTGTCGAAGTAAAATAGCCATGTGAAATGGGAACTTTTGGAAGCTTCCGCCTGCCGGTTGCCGTTTACGAAAAATTAACATCCTTTTTTGAAAAAAATGCTAGACTATTTTGGTGTTTTATGAGAAAATAAGATGAATGCAGCCGGGATTCCCCTTTGCCAGGGGGGAATGCCGGTTACAAATATGGAAAGATTGAAAGGAGTTTCAACATGATTTATTCACGCGAAGTAGAAAACATGTGTACGGTAGCGCAGGGTGTCCACCATGGTGCTGCGCCGATCCCGGAAGAAGCAAAGTGGGTACAGTCCAAAGAAGTGAAGGATATTTCCGGTTTGACACAC
>CAYMGZ010000133.1:4843-7665 GCA_964390095.1 uncultured Lachnospiraceae bacterium
TGCAAGCTGACGCTCAATGTCAAGGAGGGCATCATCCAGGCGGCACTCGTTGAGACGATCGGCTGTTCCGGCATGACGCATTCCGCGGCGATGGCGGCGGAAATCCTTCCGGGGCTTACCGTGCTTGAGGCGCTCAATACCGACCTTGTCTGCGATGCGATCAATACTGCAATGAGGGAACTGTTCTTACAGATTGTATACGGCAGAACACAGAGTGCATTCTCTGAGGACGGTCTTCCGATCGGTGCCGGCCTTGAGGATCTTGGCAAGGGCCTTAGAAGCCAGGTTGGTACGATGTACGGCACGTTGAAGAAGGGACCTCGTTATCTGGAGATGGCAGAGGGCTATGTAACCGCGATCGCGCTCGATAAGAACAACGAGATCATCGGCTACAAGTTCGTAAATCTTGGAAAGATGACCGACTACATAAAGAAGGGTGACAACCCGACGACCGCATACGAGAAATCGACCGGCCAGTACGGGCGTGTTGCGGATGCCGCAAAGCTCATCGATCCAAGAACTGACAAAGAAATCACACAGTAAGGGGGAAATAGATCATGGCATTATTCGAATCCTATGAGAGAAGAATTGACAAGATCAATTCGGTATTAAACAGCTATGGTATCGCTTCGATTGAGGAAGCGGAGAAGATCACCAAAGACGCTGGACTTGATGTTTATGAGCAGGTAAAGAAAATCCAGCCGATCTGTTTTGAAAATGCGTGCTGGGCATATACGGTGGGCGCTGCCATCGCGATCAAGAAAAATTGCAGGAAAGCGGCGGATGCTGCCGCAGCAATCGGCGAGGGCTTACAGGCGTTCTGTATCCCGGGCTCCGTTGCGGACACCCGCAAGGTAGGCCTTGGCCATGGGAACCTTGGCAAGATGCTGCTTGAGGAGGAGACGGACTGCTTCTGCTTCCTCGCAGGCCACGAATCCTTCGCGGCGGCGGAGGGTGCGATCGGGATCGCGGAAAAGGCAAACAAGGTCCGCCAGAAACCGCTGCGCGTTATTTTGAACGGCCTTGGCAAGGATGCCGCAAAGATCATTTCCCGTATCAACGGTTTCACGTTTGTGGAGACGGAGTATGACCCGTACACGAACACGGTCAAGGAAGTGGAGCGCATCCCTTATTCTGACGGTCTGCGCGCAAAGGTGAACTGCTACGGTGCGAACAGCGTGTCCGAGGGTGTTGCGATCATGTGGAAGGAGAACGTGGACGTATCCATCACCGGGAATTCCACGAACCCAACGAGGTTCCAGCATCCGGTGGCAGGTACCTACAAGAAGGAGCGCATTGAGGCGGGCAAGAAGTATTTCTCCGTTGCCTCGGGCGGCGGCACGGGCCGTACCCTGCATCCTGACAATATGGCAGCAGGACCTGCTTCCTACGGGTTTACGGATACGCTCGGCCGTATGCATTCCGACGCGCAGTTTGCAGGATCGTCCTCCGTACCGGCGCATGTTGAGATGATGGGGCTGATCGGGATGGGCAATAACCCGATGGTCGGCGCTACGGTTGCGGTTGCGGTTGCGGTGCAGGAAGCGGCGGACGCTGGGAAATTCTAACAAATAGAGCATTTAATAGGGTTTCCGTTGACATGCATGGTTGACGGAAGCCCTAAATTTTGCCACGTAATAGACAGGTAATAGACGAGTAATAGACACAGGGTAATAGACACGGGGTAATAGACAAGTAATAGACAAAATGGAATGCAAAAAGGGGGCATCTGCATCTTGCAGACACCCCTTTGGTACGGTTTTGTAACGGTTATTATATGGTATTCTTCTTGCGCTCCTTCCCACCGCCTTTCCCTTTTTGCTCCCAGCGGTAGTTTGCCAAGGCGAAATGGTAGATTTTGAACAGGTAGTCCGGGTCGGTGATGCGGAACATGAGGTCGGTCACCTTCTGGATGTACCCGATGCGTTCCCTCTGCTTCTCTAGCTCTTGGTTCGGTTTCTTAGGCATGGAGCGCACCCCCTTCCAAGTCTGATACAAGACAGGTCAGCTTTTTGTTTTTAGTTGTGTTAGTTTCTTTCATTCTAAATCTTCCTTTCTTTTGGTCGGGAAATATGCTATACTGGACATACTCCCTTTAATTTGCGTGCTAGCTTATTACTGGGTACGGCTCTATGGTATTTGCGGTACTGTAGAGCCATTTTAGCTCATTACAATCAAATCGCATCACCCCTTTCATATTTTGTGATTTTCGCCATTTCAGATTTGAGTTGCTCTATTGTTCTATGGGTATATACCTTTTCGGTGATATCCTCTATGGCATGTCCTACAATCAGTTTTAGTATATATTCGTCCATATTGCATGATTATGCTTTTGTGATAAATGTATGTCTTGTTTCTTGTGGATGGTGTTTCATTTTGAGCCGATCAATGACTTTTTGGAATCTTTTGCGGTACTTGTCGTAAGTCATGTATGTACCCTGTTGCCCGTTTGCGTCATTAAAAAGATATTTTGATGGCAGGGTAGTGGCTTCTTTCATACGGTTTTCAATTAACGCTTTTATCACTGGATGGATGGGAACAATCCTGTTTTTACCAGCATCTGTTTTCAATCCACCTTTCATAGTTTCGGCTTCGAGGTCGATATCTGCGGTTTGTAATATGGCTAATTCTTGAGGTCGCCATCCACTATATATCCCGATTAATACCATATCAGCGAATGGGACCACGTCCTTGTTATCCCATAACTGACGAATTTCGGTGTCTGTAAAGGGTACGATATCCCTTATCCGTTCCTGCTTGATAGGATTCCCATTTGCAAATACTGCAGTAGCATAATCTTTTTCCACAATGTCATGTGCTAT
>CAYMGZ010000134.1:0-7651 GCA_964390095.1 uncultured Lachnospiraceae bacterium
ATTTCCTCCATCTGCCATTGGAAAATTCATTTTTTACAACTGTAATACTAATACAGAATACATAACCTTCCAAAATTTACATATACTGAAAATACATCCTATCTTTCCTCTGCGGGGTAATTTTATATGAATCAATTAAACCGCTACTTGATCTTCGGAACCATCTTTGTCCTCATCACCGGAACCCTCGCCCACTTCGTGTATGGCTTTAGCAGGGAGAACCGGCTGATTGGCCTGTTTGTCCCGGTCAATGAATCCGTCTGGGAACATATGAAATTATTGTTTTTCCCGATGCTGTCCTTTTCTGTTTTTACAGTGGCAAAATTGCGTAATCATAATGCCTGCCTCATCCCTTCCCTGTGCTTTGGAATGTTGGCAGGCACCTTCCTGATCCCGGTTCTTTATTATTTTTATACGTTTTTTCTTGGAAGAAGTATTCTTTTTGTGGACATTGCGATTTTTATCCTAAGTACGGTGGCTGCGTTTTTTGCAGCCTACAAATTTACTTTATCATGTTGTTTAAAGCCTTATACGGTTTTCCTATGCTTTTTGGTATGCGCCCTTCTTATTTGTTTTATCCTTTTTACTTACAATCCACCGGATGCTTCGATATTTGACGACCCGACAGCCCCATAAAATTCCATTCCCCTTCCACTTTATCCTGGCCCGGCTGCGTCAACCCGATATTAAAATTTTATTTTTCCCCGACCAGCCTCCTTGCCAGTGCAACTGCTTCCTGCGCATCTTTTGAATATCCATCCGCGTGGATTTCATCGCAATAGCTCTGTGTGATCACCGCGCCCCCGATCATAACTTTCGCGCGCAGTCCTGCCGCATCGCGCTGCCGCACGACCTCCTTCATTTCCAGCATCGTGGTGGTCATCAGCGCGGACACCGCAATGATATCCGCGTCCAGTTCCTTTGCGGCGCGGATGATGTCCTCTGTCGGCACGTCCTTGCCGAGGTCATGCACGTCAAAACCGTAATTTTTCAACATCAGCGCGACAAGGTTTTTCCCGATATCGTGGATGTCGCCCGCGACGGTCGCGATCACCACCACGCCGAGTTTTTCCATCTGCGCGTTTTCGGATAGCATGGGCTCCAAATACTCGACTGCCGTCTTCATCGCTTCCGCCGAGGCAATCAGCTGCGGCAGGAAATATTTTTGCCGGTTGAACAGCTCGCCGACCTCGTTGATGGCAGGGATCAGCGAGCCGTTTAAGATTTCCTGCGGCGTACAGCCTGCGGCAAGGGCCTCTTTTGCAAGGGATACAATCCCCTTTCGGCTGCCTTTTATGACGGCTTCATAGACCTTTTGGGCGGTGGGATTCAAAGCGGTTGACATGTTTTTGGAATGCCCGCCTGCAGTTTCCGGGTTCCCGGAACTGATGCCAGCCAACGCCCCCGCAGTCCCCGGATTCCCGGAACCTGCGCCAGCCTCTGACCCCACAGTTCCAGACCCCCCGGAACCTGCGCCTCCTTCCGGCCTGCCCTGCCCCATGTTCCGGGCGGCCTGCGCCTTTAATTCCTCCAGATATTCCGTTTCCACAAGCGTCACCGGCTTTGCCGCCGCCCGTTCAATATATCGGATATCCGCCCCCTCCTTCCCGCGCAGCAGGTCGGATGCCGCCGCCATGTTCATCAGCAGGCGCTGGGACGGGTTTACGATGGCCGCCGTGATGCCTGCCTGGATGGAAAATGCCAAGAATGCCGCATTCACAAACGGCCGTTCCGGCAGGCCGAAGGAAATATTGGACAGCCCGCACATGGTTGCCACGCCAAGCTCCTCCCTGCAGTAACGGATGGTTTCTGCTGCTGCCACTGCCGCGTCGCGGTTCGCGCCGACCGTGTTGACGAGGCCGTCCACAAAAACATCCTCCCTGGCAAGGCCATATTGTTCCGCTTTTGCAAGGATTGTCCGGATGATCTGCTTTTTTTCCTCCATATTCTTTGGCAGCCCGGTCTGTGAGAGCGGGAGCAGGATGAACATTGCGCCGTATTTTTTTGCTGCCGGGAGCAGCCGCTCCATTTTCCCTGCCTCCAGCGAAATGGAATTGATGAGTGCGCGCCCAGGGTAACGCCGCAGCGCCTCCTCAATGATTTCCGGGTGGCTCGAATCGATGCAAAGCGGCACGTCCACCAGCCCCGAGACCGTCTCGATGACGGAGAGCATCACCGCTTTCTCGTCAATCCCGTTCATGCCCATGTTGATATCAAGGATATCCGCGCCCGCCAGAACCTGCTCCTGCGCCATTTCCTCCACCAAAGTAAGATCCCCCTCCCGCAGCGCCGCCTGCAGCGCCTTTTTCCCGGTCGGGTTGATGCGCTCGCCAATCACTAAGAATCTTCCGTCAAGGTCGATGTTAAGCACGCTTTGCTCCGTTGCGAGAACCCGCAAATGTTTTTCGCTAAGGTTTACGGGTGCAAATTCCTTTGCCGCTGCCGCCAGCCCCCGGATGTATTCCGGCGTGGTGCCGCAGCAGCCGCCCACGATCGCGGCACCCGCCACAAGGATGGCTTCCATATGTCCCACAAATTCCGCCGCGCCCATATCGTATGCCGTCTCCCCGTCCTTTAACACCGGAAGGCCTGCGTTCGGCTTTACGACGACCGGTATTTCGGAAACGGCCACCATGCGCTTTACGAAAGGAAGGAGCACATCCGGCCCGGTGGAACAGTTCATGCCGACCGCATCCGCGCCCATTTTCCCGAGGATGATGGCCGCCGTCTCCGGGGAATTGCCGTTAAACGTGCGCCCGTCTTCGCGGAAGGTTAATGTCACCATCACCGGAAGGTCACAGGTTTCCCGGATGGCAAGCAGCGCGGCGCGGCATTCATTAAGGCTCATCATCGTTTCCACGACAAAAAGATCCACTCCCGCCTCGATGCAGTATCGCGCCTGCTCCTTGTAAATATCGACCAGTTCCTCAAAATCCATCGTGCCAAGCGGGGCAAGCTGTTTCCCGGTCATCGTAAGGTCGGCGGCCACAAAGGCGCTGCCCTCCCGCCCGGCGCGCCGGACGGCCTCTTTGGAGAGCGCAACAAGGTCGTGGTTCATCTGCCGGATTTGTCCCGAAAGCCCGTATTCCGCAAGTTTTATGCGGTTGCCGGAAAAGGTGGGTGCGTACAGGATATCCGTCCCGGCGTTTAAATAATCGGCCTGCAGTCCGACCAGTATCTCCGGATGCTCCAGAATCCACTGTTCCGGGCAAACCCCGCGCGGCATCCCAGCCGCAAGCAGAAAACTGCCTGTTGCCCCATCAAGGATGAGACGTTTTTCTGTGATGAGTTGTCTAAATTCCTGTCTTGTCATAATTTCCCTCTTTCCGCCAAAATTTTCTCCAAAAGCCCGGTTAAACGGCAGCATAAAATAATACCCGTCCACAAAATGGTCAAGCTCCTTCATCACGCCAAGCGAAATCCGGACACCGGCCGTCTCCCCCTCCTCCCTTCCCATCTCCGGACGGTAGGCAGAAAGCACCTCGTCCGGCACATGGATGCCGACCAGCTCATTTTTTACGAAATTGGCGTTGCGGTAACTGACAAGGGGCATGATGCCCGCGAGGAGTTTTGTTTTTAATGTTTGCTTTAACCTGTAAAGCCTTTCGATGTCCTCCCCGCCATAGACCGGCTGGGTCAGGAAATACGATGCCCCGGCATCCATTTTTTTCCGGGTGCGCTCCATCTCTTTTTCGAAATTGGCACGCCCCTGGTTGAGCGCCCCGCCGTAAACGATCGGCTCATCCGCAAAATGTTCGCGGTTCATCTCGCGCACAAAGCCCATCAGTTTCATGGAATGATAATCAAATACCCCGGTCGCGCTGCTGCGCAGTTCCCCGGGAACCGGGTCGCCCGTGACGAACAGGAAATTGCGGATTTCGTTGGCATATGCGCCGAGCAGCACCGAGCGCATGGCGATCATGTTTTTATCGCGGCAGCATATATGTGGCATGACGGGCATTCCCGTGATGTTCGTAAGTTTTACCGCCGTCAGCACGGAGTCCATGCGGCTGCGCCCCTGCGGGGAATCCGCGATTGTTATGATATCGGCTCCGAGTTCTTTCAGGCGCGCGGCGGCGGCAATGATTTTTTTATCATCGGCATCGTAGGGCGGGTCAAGTTCAACGGCGATGACTTTTTTCTGCGCAAATAATTGCATGAGAAAATTATTTTCGGTCTGGATCCGGGCGGAAAAATCTTCTTGGGAAATTTTTATTTCCGCTATATTTTTTTCCTGCCTTTGTTTTCTGGTTCCTTCCTCCGGCACGGCAGGCGGCAATTTTTGCGAAAGTTCCCGGATATATTCCGGCGATGAGCCGCAGCATGCCCCAATCACCGGCACGCCGCATGCCGCGATCCTTTCCATGTTCTGGCAAAAATAGTTCTCGTTGCGCACAAAGACCATCCGGCTGTGCAGCTGTTCCGGGTATCCGGCATTCGGAAGGGCGCAGAAATATTTATGTTCCGGCAAATGCAGATTTTCCACGATATGCAACATATGCCCCGAACCAACACCGCAGTTTAACCCGACCGCGTCAAGCGCTTCCACCTTCCCTGCCTGCGCAATCAGGCGGTCCGCGCGGATGCCCGCCGCCGAATATCCGTTTTGGTTCACGGAAAATAAGCCCGCGCAGAAAATGCCCGGACATTTTTCTTTCGCGTAAATCACTGCTTCCTCCATCCCGTTTAAATCGGGGAAGGTTTCAAACCAGAGTGCATCCACTCCCTCCTCCAAAAACAGGTCAACAAGGGCGCGGTATTCCGCCCCCACATCCGCCGTTTCCCCGTTTTCCGATAGTTCCCGCAACGGCCCGATATCACCTGCCAGAAAACAGGCCTTGCCTGTTCCCGCCGTGTGCGCGGAAAGCTCCGCCCGCGCGATCCGGCATGCGGCGCGCACGATCTCCTCCTGTTTTTTTGCGCTGGTGCCAAGCACCTGCCTGCCCGCCGCAAAGGTGTTTGTCCGGACCAATGCCGCCCCCGCCGCAAGATAGTCCCGGTGGATTTTTGCGATCACTTCCGGTTCTTTCAGGTTTGCCCACTCCGAGACAAGGCTCTCCTGTTTTTTGATTTGTGCGTAGTAAGTTCCCATCGCGCCGTCCGTAACCAGGCGGTGCGATAAAAGGTATTCCCTGATGTCCATGGTGTTTTTTTCCTTATCGATATCTGATTTTTGTATCCGCTGCCACTTTTCTTTCCTTTAAGTCTCCGACTTTTATCCGGTTCCACAACCCTGGGGGCGCACGGCAGATCAGCCTGTGACAAGGTTTCTTTCCTCCCCGGAAAGGTATGCCTTCACATTGAGCGCCACCTCGTCCACACAACGCTGCCTTGCCTCGGTGGTTGCCCACGCGATATGGGGCGTGATGATCAGGCGCGTGGAATCCTGCACTTTAAGGAGCGGGTTGTCCGCCGCCATCGGCTCGGCGGTCAGCACGTCAAGCCCTGCCCCGCCAATGCGCTCCTCAAGCAGTGCTCTCGCCAGCGCCTCCTGGTCAATGATTGGCCCGCGGCCTAGGTTTAAGAGCACGGCATCCCGTTTCATCATGGAAAGCTCCCGCTCCCCTACGAAATTCCTTGTTGCGTCATTTAACGGGGCATGGATGGAGATAATATCCGATTCCTGAAACAGCGTTTCCTTATCCACACGCCGGTAGTCCGTATCATCGTGCGCGCCGCTGGTGGAATAGTAGACCACATCGCAGCCGAAGACCTTCGCGATCCCCGCGACCCTCTTCCCGATATTGCCAAGCCCGACAATGCCGAAACGCTTGCCGGAAAGCTCGTGGAAATGGACATCGAATTTGCTGAAAATATCGCATTTTATATATTCACCTGATTTAACATAATGATCATAAAAGTGCAGTTTTTCGTATACATAAAATAATAGTGCAAAGGTATGCTGTGCCACCGATTCCGTCGAGTAGCCGCTGACATTGGCCACCCGGATGCCGCGCGCCGTCACGTATGGGAAATCCACATTGTTTGTGCCGGTTGCGGTCAGGGCGATGAGTTTAAGGTGCCCACAGCCCTTTAAGAGCGCCTCGTCCATTGGGATTTTATTTACGATGACGATGTCCGCGTCCCGTATCCGCGCCGCATTCTGACCGGGTTCGGATTTGTCGTAGACCACGACCTCACCGAGTGCGCTAAATGCGCTTAAATCTACATCCTTCCCCAGAGTGTCGGCTTCCATAAAAACAATTTTCATCGAAATCCTCCATATTAAGTACCGCAGCCGCCCTCCCAGTACCAATAACTGGCATAGGAAAATCCTCTCCGCATGGCTCCTAGGATTTTCCTATGGGCACTGTTCGGGCTGCTGCTGTTTTTAAGTACCGCAGCAACCCTCCCAGTACCAAAAACCGGCATAGGAAAATCCTCTCCGCATGGCTTCTAGGATTTTCCTATGGGCACTGTTCGGGCTGCTGCTGTTTAAAACATTTCTGTGAGTTCCATGATGTCCCCGATCCGGTAGTCCGGGTTCTCGCACCGGCCAAAGCCGTATTCCGCAAAGACAAACGGCACGCCTGCCGCGTGTGCCGCCACCTCGTCCGGCAGCGTATCCCCGATGTAGATTGCGGCAGAGAGCGGCAGATGGTTCCGCTCACAGATCAGCCGGATATTGTCGGCTTTTAACAGCCCCGTATCGCCCGGGCAGGTAAAGTCATCAACCAATTCCTCAAGATGATGTGCTTTTAACATTGCCTCAATATATCCGCTGCGGCAGTTGCTCACGATAAAAATACGGTATCTTTCCCGGAGTTTCGCAAATGCCCCCGCAACATCCCCGATCAGGGACGCGCTGCCCTTTGCGAGGACCGGGCATTGCACCTTCACGCATTCCTCCATCACCCGGACCGCCGTTTCCCTTGGCACGGACACAAATAGTTTTTCCGCGATTTCCTCAAGCGGCAGCCCGTAAAGGTTCTTAAGCTTTTCCGCCGTGACCTCGTCCTTTATTTCCGGGTATTTTGCCGCCACATCGCTCCAGATTTTTGCGGCGGCGGCTGTCGTATCCCAGAGCGTTCCGTCCACATCAAAAATCATTGCCTGGACCGGGGTTACCCCGAGTTCCTTCAATTTCCCAAGCGCATCCGCAAGGCCTGTGAACAAAATAGTGTGGATGCCAAATTCCGCCGCCCCGGCAAGGTTCCGTTCCAAGTCGTCAAGGAAGACGGATTCTTCCGGTACCAGATCATAGCGGCGCAGCAATTCCTCATAAATCTCCCGCTCCGGCTTGACCTTATGGATCTCGTATGAGATCACGCCGCCATCGGCAAGGGGGATGAATTTAAAATGTTTCCTCGCATAGTCAAAAAGATCCCCCGCGTAGTTGGAAAGCAGGTAAACATGGTAGCCTGCCGCCTTGAAACTGCGGATCAGGGCAGCGGAATAACTGTATTCTTCCACCAACTGTTCCCGGTCCGCAAAGAAGTCCGCAATCTCCTTTTCATAGCCCGGTGCGAGCAATGCACATTTTTTTGTGATTTCCGCGATTGGCAACACCCCCCGGTCCACCTCATCCCAGTACGGGCTGTGCACCGTGGCATCCGCGATGGTTTCGCGTACTTCTTCCGGGAAACGGTCCTTGATATAATCCTTCCAGCGGAAGTGCGCTAATACATTTCCAATGTCAAATATTATGTTT
>CAYMGZ010000135.1:0-7640 GCA_964390095.1 uncultured Lachnospiraceae bacterium
ATCATCGCCTGTGCCAGAACCGTAGCGGTCGTTGTCCCGTCACCTGCCACGTCGTTTGTCTTGGTCGCCACTTCCTTGACAAGCTGTGCGCCCATATTTTCAAATGCATCCTCAAGGTCAATCTCCTTTGCAATCGTCACACCGTCGTTTGTGATGAGCGGTGCGCCAAAGGATTTGTCAAGGACAACATTCCTCCCTTTCGGCCCAAGGGTAACTTTTACCGTATTTGCAAGCTTGTTTACACCGGTCTCCAAAGATGCCCTCGCTTCGGAGCCATACTTAATTTCCTTTGCCATGATTGATTTCCTCCATACATGATTATATTTGTGAATTACCAATTGCCAAAAGCCAATGGGGTTTCCTGCCGCATCCGGTCTTCCCGGTTACCAGGCCATTTCCCGGCTTTCCCGCTTTTGTAGGATTACTCTTCCACAATCGCCACGATATCATTCTGCTTTACGACGATGTACTCATCCTCGCCGAGCTTCACTTCCGTGCCGGAATATTTCGAGAAGATTACCTTGTCGCCAACCTTGACCTGCATCGTAACTTCCTTGCCGTCCACCACGCCGCCCGGCCCTACTGCAATGACCTCTGCCTGCTGCGGTTTTTCCTTCGCCTGGCCCGGCAGGACAATCCCGGATTTCGTTGTCTCCTCCGCCACAAGCTGCTTCAATACGACTTTGTCACCCAATGGTACTAATTTCATAATGAATTCCTCCTTTAACCACCGCTTATGATGGCTCATTTTTTGTCGTTATTAGCACTCAATCATATCGAGTGCTAATCAATTTATCTATATATTAGTGAAAAGCTGCCGAAAATGCAACTTGCCAATTGTTTCTATTTATTTTGTTTTCACCAAAAAATCATTGGTATACAATTAAATGCTCTCGTATTCTCCCCTATACTCTTTATTTTGGACAGGCAGCCCTGGATTTGCGTTGCCCTACCCACGCCCCGCCCTTTCTCTTTTCATTTTCCGTCCTTGCATTTTGGGGAGGATTGTCGGATAATAAAGCCAAAAGGAAACGGAGGTACCCAAATGTATGATGTCATTGTAATTGGTGCCGGCCCTGCCGGTGCCACGGCCGCAAAAAGGCTGGCGGAGAAAGGCTGCCAGGTTCTCCTTGCCGAAAAATTCAAAATGCCGCGCTACAAATCCTGTTCCGGGCAGCTCATCCAAAAAAGCCTCACGCTCGTAAAACGTTATTTTGGCGAGGATGTCCCGGCCTCCACCACCTGCAGCCCGGCAAAAAACCGCGGGATGGTCTTCACCGACGATGCGGAGCGTTCCTTCGTCTTTGAACAGCCTGGCTTAAATGTCTGGCGCAGTTCGTTTGACGCATGGCTTTGCAAAAAAGCGGCAAAGGCGGGTGCCACGCTGCAGGACGGCCTTTCCGCCATTTCCTGTGAGGAAACCGGGGAACTCATCCAGGTTTTGTTTCGCAAAACGGATGGCGGCATCCGCACCGAACAGGCAAGGTATGTAATTGACTGCGAGGGTGTCATCGGTGTGCTCAAACGCCAGCTGACCGGCAAGAACCCACCGTATATCACAACTTTCCAGACTTTTAATTTTGGGAGCATCGATCTTGACCCCCACTATTTTTACGCGTACTTACAGCCTGACTTGTCCGAATATGATGCTTGGTTCAATGTGAAGGACGACCGTCTGGTGCTCGGTGTCTCCGTAAAAAACAAAGGCGCGGAAAACGCCTATTACGGCAAGTTCCTGCGCTATATGCAAAAGCGGCACGGTCTTTCGGTCACACGCCAGGAAAAATGCGACCGCTGGCTGATGCCGCACATCCTCCCCGGCTGTGCCATCGACTACGGCATCGGGAGAGTGCTCTTTGCCGGGGAGGCCGCAGGCTTTTTAAACCCCATGGGGGAAGGTATCTCCGCCGGGATGGAGAGTGCTTTTTTTGCGGCGGAAGCGGTTCTTTCGCATCCCGGGGATCTTGCAGGGATTTACGCCTCCTACAAAGAAAACACTGCGGACCTGCACAACTACATGAAACGCCAATGGAGCCTTGTGGGCAGGATGGCAAAGACATTTGCCGCGATGGGGTTCTGACCGTGAAAAATCAAAGAACAGAAAAAAAGTTGGATGCCACGGAATATGGCATCCAACTTTTTATTTTCAAATATGTTATCTTAAATCAGAAAATTCTCCAAGCGCAGATGAAGTTCTTTTTCCACCAAGCACCGAGCGAACGGTACACAATCTTGCCGCTACTTGACGATGCATCGTAAACCATGCCATTGCCCGCCGCGATGCCGACATGCCCTTTCACGACCACGATATCCCCCGCCTTGATGCTTGAAAAACTTGTGATCTTCTGGTATTTCCCGACGGATCTCCAACCATAGGAGGTAATGTAGCTCTGCTTGATGCCAACCTGGTTTAAGCACCAGTAAACATAACCGGAACAGTCAAACGCATTCGGACCTTTCGCACCATAAACATATGGTTTGCCAAGCTTTGATTTCGCCACCTGAAGCAGTGCCGACACGCTTGCGCTCCCCGTGCTTACCGTGGAGGAACTCCCGCCTTTATTACCGGACGAAGAGCTTGTCTTATTGCCGGAGGAAGAGGTGTCTTTGCCCGTACTTGTGCCCCCCTGCCCGTTCGCCTTTACCGCATCACCCCCGGTCAGTTTTGCCATCGTCTTCATCCCGACATTGCCATCCACCAACAGCCCGTTCTTCCTCTGGAATTCCTTGACTGCCTCCTCCGTCACCTCACCAAAATACCCGGTGCAGCTTGACGAGGACATATAACCATAGCGTGCAAGAAGCTCTTGGACACGTTTTACCGTATCGCCGCTCTCACCGATCATCATGCCGTTTGCAACCGCGCCCGAACCATTTAACACCACCATCGTCGTAGGTCCCAAAAAGCCGTCCACCACAAGGTCATTCCTTGACTGGAACTGCTTGACCGCCGCCACCGTGTCGTTACCGTACTGCCCGTCCGGCTTTGTTGTCAGATACCCAAGCTCTTTTAAGCGTTCCTGGCAGGCAAGCACCACGTCGCTCTTGTCGCCGTAGGAAATGATATTTGCCTTGGCTTCCTCGCTGTAGAGCATTTCCAGCGTGTCATGCCCCACCTTGCCGTCCGCCGCAAGGCCGTTGTTCTGCTGCATCTGCTTGACTGCCGCTTCCGTCATGTCCCCGAAATGCCCCGTGACATACTCGGATTTTGCCAGATAGCCCATCTCATAAAGTCTGCGCTGGATGCGCTTAATGTCATCGCCGTCCATCCCCGCCTTTGCAAGGTAATATTTCGCCTCATCGGAAAACAGCAGTGCCTTTGTCTCCGGCCCGATGATGCCGTCCTGCTTTAAGTCATGCTGGCGCTGGAACTGCTCCACCGCCTTCGCCGTGATGGAACCATAATACATCGTCGGCTCCGAATAATCCATGAAACCAAGATCCATCAGGCGCTGTTGGATGTCCGCCACCGAGCTGTGTGAAATACCCTGCGTATAAAATTCCGGTGCCGGTTTCTCGTCAACGACCGTGCCGTCTTCCCCCGGCAGGTAAAGTTCATCATCCGAGCCAACCCCATCCGTCCCCATTTCCTCTTCCGGAAGGGACGGGTCCATCACCGGCAGGGAATCCGGGATATCACCCAGACTGCCGGAAGGGTCTGTGGCATCCCCCATGGCAGGATCCGATGGCTCCCCCGTTTGGTCCATGGCCGGATCTTGGGAATCCCCCCCTTGGTTTTTTGCAGGGTCCACGGAAGCCCCGGCACCATCCGGCATATCTCCGGAACCGTCCAGAGCCGCGGAATCACCATTGCCGTTCCCCTCCATGCCGGTTCCCAATGTATTTCCAAAAGCCCCGTCTTCCCCTGCGCCCGCAATGGAATTATCCCATGCTGGCACATGGTCCTCGCCGTTATTTTTCAAACTGAAAAGGCTGGTGATCAGGGGGGCTTCCCCGATGACGTTTCTTGCAGCCCCCACTTTCTTCCCGTAACCGCCAAGCACTTTTAAACCACTGCCATCAATTAGCGCAGCCCCTTCACTTGCATATGTAATGGCTCCCGAAGCCGCGATATCAAACAACTTTCCCTGCCGGGAATCGGTATCGCCTGACGAGCCCAAACGAAAATCACTGCAAACACCTATTAATACAACCACTGCCATCGCTGCCGGAATCACCCGTGACTTTAACTGCTTTTGCATGAATCTCCTCCTATTCTGAGTTCCGCATATGCCCTCCCAGCACCAATCACCGGGGAAAGAACTTTCCGTCCGCACGGCTCCCGGAAATTTCTTTCCGGCGCTGTACGGGCATATGCTGTTTTTTAGTTCCGCATATGCCCTCCCAGCACCAATCACCGGGGAAAGAACTTTCCGTCCGCACGGCTCCCGGAAATTTCTTTCCGGCGCTGTACGGGCATATGCCGTTTCTGGGTTCCGCATATACGGTTTTTCACTATCGTCTGCGCTAATACGCAGCCTTTATGCCAACCATCGGGATTATTTCGAAAAAGAAACGAAATTGTTACGATAATATTACAAAATTCCCAAGGGATATTCTACACCGATTGAACGAAGAAAGCAAGAAAAAATTTAAAATATTGTCGAATTCACAAAATGAACAAATTATTCCGCCGTAAATCTGGTAAATTTGGAAATATTTTACAGAATTTCGTCAGGAAATATCCTTATGATGGGGCGGGAGGGATTTTTTCCCGCCCACCATATAGGGTATTTCTTCCACATTTTATGCCTGTGCATGCCTTACGCCTACAATGCCAGCCATGCCACCACGCGGAACACCTGGCGGCCCTCCCGGCGAATTTCCCCCGGATGCCCCGCGCCATGCTTTTTTATCTAAAATAAGCCACACCGGACTCAAAGATATACTGGTTCTGCTCCCCGGCAATGTTCACCGCAACCGCATCACCCCGCCGCTCGGAATGCGCCATCTTGCCAAGCACCCTTCCGTCCGGGCTTGTAATGCCCTCGATGGCATAGTATGAGCCGTTCGGGTTGAACGCCTCCTCCATCGTCGGGCTACCGGATAGATCAACATACTGTGTCGCGATTTGCCCGTTTTCCGCAAGTTTTTTCAGCCAGCCTTCGCTCGCCACAAACCTGCCTTCGCCGTGCGATGCCGGAACCGAGTAAATCCCGCCAAGCTCCGCTTTCATCAGCCACGGCGATTTGTTCGTCACAACCTTTGTGTAGACGGACTTGGAAATATGCCGCCCGATGTTGTTCGTCGCAAGCGTCGGGGAATCCGCAAGCTGTGCCGTGATCTCGCCGTAAGGCACAAGCCCCAGTTTGATGATTGCCTGGAAGCCGTTACAGATCCCAAGCACCAAGCCATCCTTTTGCTTTAACAAATCGTTGACCGCGTCCGCAATACGCACATTGCGGAATGCCGTCGCGATAAATTTGCCGGAACCGTCCGGCTCGTCGCCTGCGGAGAAGCCCCCCGGGAACATTAGAATCTGTGCATTTCGGATTGCCTTTTCAAATGCCTCCACGGATTCGCGGATGCACTGCTCGTCAAGGTTTTTAAATACAACCGTGTTCACAGTGGCACCTGCGCGCTCAAATGCCCTCTGCGTATCATACTCGCAGTTCGTGCCAGGGAAGACCGGGATGAAAACATGCGGTTTCGCAACGCGGTTTTTCGACGTGTAGATTTTCTTCAGATCCGCAAAGCTGCCAGAAGCCTGCCCTGCCACAGGCACTTTTGCGCCCTGCGCCCCACCCGTACCGGCCATCTTCCTCACATCATACAGCTTTGTCTCAAAGGTCTGCGCCTCGTCCACCGCGCCGGAGTGCATCGGGAATACCTTCTCCAAGGTATTTTCCCAAGCGGATAATGCCTCACCCATCGGCACGGCCACATCGCCGACTTTAAATTCCGCCACATCCGTCACCATGCCAAACCAGTCAAACGGCACGCCAGCCGCCTCGATCTTCTTTACATCTTCTTTTGCCACCTCGGCAATCAGGTTCCCGTATTCCGGGAGGAAATAAGTCTTCGGGTCACGCTCATTGCAAAGTTCCACACCCAGCCGGTTCCCGAACGCCATCTTGCTGACTGCCTCCGCAATACCCTTCGCGCCCAGCGCATAGGCCGAGATGATCACGCCCGCGCGCATCAGCTGATGTATCTGGGCGTACAATCCCATCATCTGGTCAAACTTTGGCAAACCATACTCATCCTTATTAATTGTAAAGCGCACCAGTGCATTGCCTGCCTTCTTTAACTCTGGTGTTACCACATCGCCGGTCTTTGCGATATCCACCGCAAAGGAAACGAGGGTCGGCGGCACATTGATCTCATTGAAGCTTCCGGACATACTATCCTTGCCGCCAATGGATGGCAGGCCAAAACGAAGCTGTGCCTCATACGCGCCCAAAAGTGCCGAAAGCGGCTCCCCCCAGTGCTTCGGGTCCGTGCCGAGGCGGCGGAAATATTCCTGGAACGTAAAGCGGATTTTCGTATAATCGCCGCCCGCCGCCACAATCTTTGCGACGGAGGAAACAACGGCATACATCGCACCATGGTACGGGCTCCAGCTTGACAGGTACGGGTCATACCCGTAACTCATCATCGTCACGGTGTCACACGACCCGGAAAGTACCGGGAGCTTTGCCACCATCGTCTGGACCGGGGTCATCTGGTATTTCCCGCCGTAAGGCATCGTCACGGTTGCCGCGCCGATCGAGGAGTCAAACATCTCAACAAGCCCTTTTTTCGAACATATGTTCAGGTCGGCAAGCATCGAAAGCCATGTGGATTTGAGATCAAAACCTCCATCCTGTACCATACCTTCCCCTTTGGAAACACGTCCGGAACCATCCATGGCATCCCCCGCAAGGCTTTCTTTGTTCCCGTCCGCCCCACGCTGTTTTTTCACTGCCACCGCCTCATATGCCGCCCCGGTCTTAAAATAATCTACCGTCTCATCCGGCATTGCAACGACTGCCGTCGCTTCCTGATGCGCGCCGTTCGTGTCAAGGAACGCGCGGGAAATATTGACAATCTCCTTGCCCCTCCAGACAAGCACAAGGCGCGGCTCTTTTGTCACCTCTGCGACAACGACCGCCTCAAGGTTCTCCTCCTTTGCGAACGCGAGCATCTTGTCCACATCTTTTTTGTCAACCACAATCGCCATGCGCTCCTGCGACTCGGAGATTGCAAGCTCCGTGCCGTCAAGCCCGGCATATTTCTTCGGCACCTTATCCAGCTGCACGCGCAGCCCGTCCGCCAGCTCACCGATCGCAACCGACACGCCGCCCGCGCCAAAATCGTTGCACTTCTTAATTAAATGCGCGACCTCCTCGCGCCGGAACAGCCTCTGCAGCTTGCGCTCGGTCGGCGCATTCCCTTTTTGTACCTCCGCGCCGCACACATGGATGGACTCGGTCGTGTGCGCCTTGGACGAACCCGTAGCACCGCCGCAGCCGTCGCGCCCCGTGCGCCCCCCCATCAGGATGATGATATCCCCCGGGTCGGAATTCTCACGGATTACGTTTTTTCGCGGCGCGGCACCCATGACCGCACCGATCTCCATACGTTTTGCCACATAATTGGGATGGTAAACTTAATCGACAAGCCCTGTCGCAAGCCCGATCTGGTTGCCGTACGAGCTG
>CAYMGZ010000136.1:0-3972 GCA_964390095.1 uncultured Lachnospiraceae bacterium
GGAATGCAGGAAAGGGAGGGCATTATGGATCAGACAGGAAAGTATAGGGTCATCCCGCATGACCACGGGCATGGAACGATGCGGTTATTGGAGGTAATGCCTTCGGAAAAAGCGTTCGGGGAAGCGGCGGATATCTTTGCGCAGCTCTCGGATGCAACGCGCTTAAAAATTTTGTGGATTCTGTGCCATAGCGAGGAATGTGTCAATGATATCGCTGCGGCGATTGACATGAGTGCCCCGGCGGTATCGCACCATCTGCGCAATCTAAAGCAGAGCGGCCTTATCCGCAGCCGCAGGGAGGGCAAGGAGGTTCTGTACCGCCTGGAGGACACGGCAGCGGCATGCCTTGTGCACCGGATGGTGGACGGTGTGTTCCAGATGAAATGTCCGCGCACGGCGCACACGGTGGACTGGGAATGCGGGCAGGGGGATACAGACGGGGGGGATGTGGACGGATGTGAAATAAAATAGGAACGTATGCGGGCGGTGCTCCCGGAAAGATGTTTACAGTATAAGACCGCAAGTGTGGGAACAAAACATACTTTTTGCATATAAAATTGTCGCAAGATTTAAAATTATCAGAAAAAACAAAAAATATATTGAAAAAAACAAAAAAAGGTATTAAAATATGAAAGAGAATCAAAATATAATGGAAAGCAATCAACAGGCAGAAGAAGCATGCCTGATTTTTGATACCCATGCGCACTATGACGATGCACAGTTTGATGAGGACCGGGAAGAGCTTTTGGCGCGCCTTCCAGGTTGCGGCATCGGGGATGTCGTCGATGTCGGGGCTGGGTTAAAAAGTACGGCGCGTGCGCTTGACCTTGCAGGGAAGTACCCATTTGTCCACGCGGCAGTGGGTGTCCATCCAACACAGACGGGGGAACTGACGGAGGAACGTTTTGCCTGGCTGGCAGCGCAGTTGGAAAAAGAGAAGGTGGTGGCGGTCGGGGAGATTGGCCTTGATTACCATTGGGACTGTTCGCGCGATACGCAGAAGTACTGGTTTGAGCGGCAGCTTTGGCTGGCGGTGGAGAAAGATTTCCCGGTAATCATACACAGCAGGGATGCGGCGGAAGACACGCTTGCCATCATGCGGCGGGTATACCGTGGGGCGCAGGAACAAAAAAAGCGGCTGGCAGGGGTCATCCATTGCTTTTCTTATGGGAAGGAGATCGCGCGGGAGTATGTGGGGATGGGCTTTTTCCTTGGGATTGGCGGTGTCGTGACGTTTAAAAACGCGCGCAGGACAAAAGAGGTTGTCCGCGAGACGGCACTCGGGCAGTTGGTGCTTGAAACAGATTGCCCGTACCTGTCGCCGGAGCCCCACCGTGGGGAGCGCAATTCATCGCTTTACCTGCCACTTGTGGCGGAGGAGATTGCGCGCTTAAAGGAAACTACGGCGCAGGAGGTGATCCGTGTGACGGCAGAAAATGCGAGGCGGCTTTACCGCTTGTGAGGGATATGATATGGCATCGTTGGGAGAACCGAAAAATACGATTGAGATTTTAAATAAATATCATTTTGTATTCCAGAAAAAATACGGACAGAATTTTTTGGTTGATCCGCATGTTTTGGAGAAGATCATCCGCGCGGCGGATATATGTAAGGAGGACATGGTGCTGGAAGTCGGGCCTGGGATCGGAACGATGACACAGTACCTGTGTGAGAATGCGAGGGAAGTGGTGGCGGTCGAGATCGACAAAAACCTGATCCCGATCCTGACGCAGGACACGCTGAAAGCATATGACAATGTAACGGTGGTCAATGAGGATATTTTAAAACTGGATATCAAAAGATTGGTGGAGGAAAGAAATGGTGGCAGGCCGGCCAAAGTGGTGGCAAACCTGCCATATTATATTACAACGCCAATCATCATGGGGCTGTTTGAGGCGCATGTGCCATTGGAAAGCATCACGGTCATGGTGCAGAAGGAGGTTGCAGGGCGCATGCAGGCGGAACCGGGCAGTAAGGATTATGGTGCGCTTTCCCTGGCAGTACAGTATTATGCCAGACCGTACATTGCGGCAAATGTGCCGCCAAATTGTTTTATGCCGCGCCCAAATGTCGGGTCGGCGGTCATACGGCTGACGCTCCATGAAGTTCCTCCGGTAAAGACACCGGATGAGCATTTTATGTTTGTGCTGATCCGCGCATCGTTCAATCAGAGGAGGAAAACGCTTGTGAACGGCCTTTCAAACAGTGGGGAGGCAGGGGTAAAAAAAGAGGCGGTCCTCGCCGCCCTTTCCCGGATGGGACTGCCTGATACGGTGCGGGGGGAGACGCTTACACTTGCGCAGTTTGCGCAGTTGGCAGATTTATTGTTGGAAGCAAAGAATGCTTAAAGACGGCAGGAGGGAGATGTGGCAGGGGAAACAATGGTTTTTCATGTGGCATTACAAAGACCGGCCTTGTATCTTGTGGGATAAACAGAATCGGAGAAGTGGGGGGAATATATGCTGCGAATGAAGGTACTGACGCAATTAAACGGGAGACAACGGGAGGAAGTGCGCGCACTGGAGGAATTGTGCAGGGAAAAGGATCAGATACAGGGTGGGATTTCTTTGACGGCGGATGAGGATACGGGGATGGCACCGACTTATTTTTTGTGCTATGAGGAAGATTTGCTTGCCGGGTTTGTAATTTTGTATTGCATGCCAGATATGACGGTAGAAATTTGTTCATATATCCATCCGCAATACCGGAAGCGGACGATGTACAAAAAGCTGATGAATGCAGTGTATAAATGGATGAAACAGACGGGGGTCAAAGAGGGGTACTATGTCTTTGAACCGCATGAATCCAAAGATTTTGATAATATAGCAGAGCAGGGTTATTTTATCTACTCGCATTCGGAATATCTGATGGAATGGAAATATTCCTATCAACTTCTTCCGACCAACGCATTGGTGTTAAAGGAGCTTGGGGAGCCGGAGGAGGAGGAGGCGGCGCAATTGCTTGCGGGGGCGTTTAGGATGGAAGAGGAGGAAGCGCAGCAGAGGCTTTGCGGAGTGCGCAGCCAGAACGGCGTTTACTATGCGGCATGGCAGCAGTCGGAGATGGTAGGGCTTTTTGCCCTTGAGGAGGAAGAGAGGACATTCTATGTCTTTGACCTTGCCGTGGACGGCGACCATCAGGGGCGGGGTATCGGCAAGGCGCTCCTAAAAGAAATCATCCGGCTCGTGCAGGAAAAATGCGCTGGGGCCAAGGAAAAAAAGGTGCGGATCCAAGTAGGGAGCCGGAACGAGGCAGCATTCCGCCTGTACCAGAAAAACGGGTTCCAGGTCATTTCGCAAAGGGATTATTATTTGATCAATATGGATCAGAGGTAAGAAAAGGCTGTTACAAAACATATCAATTCCGTGATGGGTTTTGGAATTGCTGTTTTGTAACAGCCTTATCGTTATTTTTCCCTGAATGTCTTTTGCGCATCAATTTTTTCCGCAAGGTCATTCAGGTAAACCCAGCGTTCCATTTTTTCCGCAAGCTTTGCTTCCACACCCTCCTTCTCGCAGGTAAGCTCGGTCAGGCGGCTGTAGTTGGAGGAGTTTTCGGTGATCTGCCGTTCCAATGCGGCGAGCGTTTCCTCCAGTGCGGCGATGTCGTCATCGATCGTCTCAAATTCTTTTTGTTCCTTGTAAGTAAATTTCAATGCCGTGGACGGGGTGCGACAGCTGTTTTTGGAAGGCTGTCCCTGTTTTGGCATACCACTTCCCCTGCCAGCCACCGCACACCGGTCTGCATCCGTTCCTGCCGGTTCTGGCGGACATGCTGCCTTGTAATCGGAAAAATTTCCCTCATATTGACTGATTTTTCCATCCCCTCCAAATGCAAAAATCCGCCCTACAAGTTTATCCAAAAAATAGCGGTCATGCGATACCGTGACGATGATCCCCGGGAAACTCTTTAAATAATCTTCCAGTATGGTCAGGGTGCTGATGTCAAGGTCATTTGTCGGTTCATCAAGGA
>CAYMGZ010000136.1:3982-5395 GCA_964390095.1 uncultured Lachnospiraceae bacterium
CAGGTTCGGCGCTTCCATCAGGATTTTTAACAGGTACAGACGGCGCTTTTCCCCACCGGAAAGTTTGGAGATTACGGAATATTGCATTGACCCGGTGAAAAGGAATTTTTCACAGAGCTGGGATGCGGTCAGGGTGCCGTCCGCGGTCTCGATGATGTCCGCGGTCTGGCGGATATAGTCAATCACGCGCAGGGTTTCATCCATCGCCTCGTTTTCCTGTGAAAAATAGCCGACCCGGACCGTGGTGCCGCATTCCACCGTGCCGGAGTCCGGGGGGATGGTGCCCGTCAGGATCTTTAACAGTGTGGATTTCCCACAGCCGTTCGGGCCAATGATGCCGACCCGGTCGTTGGAAAGCAAAATATAGGAAAAATTGTCAATATATGTTTTCCCGTTGTAGCCTTTTGTGATATGGTCCAGGACAATGGTTTTTTTGCCCAGCCGGGAGGAGAGGGCGTGGATGGAAACCTGTCCGTCCGTTTCAATTTTTTCACGGTCACGCAATGCTTCAAAACGCCCGATATGGGCTTTTTGTTTGGTGGAGCGCGCCCTTGCGCCGCGCATCATCCATTCGAGCTCCGTGCGGAACAAACTTTTTGCCTTGCGTTCCGTGGCGAGTGCCATTTCCTCGCGCTCCGCCTTTAATTCAAGGAAGCGGGTATAATTTGCCGTGTAGGAATAAAGCTTCCCCTTATCAATCTCAACGATGCGGTTTGTCACCCGGTCAAGGAAATAACGGTCATGCGTGACCATGATCAATGCACCGGAAAGGGAATTTAGGTAATCCTCAAGCCATTCCGTCATGGTAGCATCCAAATGGTTTGTGGGCTCATCCAAGACGAGAAGATCCGTTGGCAGCAGCAGGGTATGCACAAGTGCGGCGCGTTTTTTCTGGCCGCCGGAAAGAAAGGAGGCAGGGCGGTCAGGGTCGGCAATCCCAAGTTTTGTGAGCATTGCGCGCGCTTCCCCCGTGATGTTGCGGTATTCTTCCGGTGCGGCTAACCCAGCGGTGACATTTTCAAGGATGCTCTTTTTTGGGTCGAATTCCGGTGTCTGCGGCAGGTAGGAGATGGTCAGGCCTTTTGTTTTTGTGACCGTGCCAAAATCCGGTTCCTCCAGCCCGGCAATGATTTTTAACAGTGTGGATTTGCCTGTGCCATTGATGCCGATCACGCCGATGCGCTCCCCCCCGTTAATGCCGAGGCTGATGTCGTTTAACAGCATGCGGTCGGTATAGCTTCTCCCCACATGTTCCATAGTTAGTAAATTCATAAAATTCCCCCGCTTTTCTTTTATGGTGGTGTCCGCGCCGTAGCCTAATTTAACATCATGGCGGACGGCGTGTAGCTCATGACCCTTTCGGCGGCTTCCTCCGCCGTGATTTACCCATTCAGGTACGGTGCAAGGACACTT
>CAYMGZ010000136.1:5405-7574 GCA_964390095.1 uncultured Lachnospiraceae bacterium
CCGCATAGACCGTGTTGGCCGCCTTAAGGCAGGAAGTAAACTGCGCGAGGTTTTCCTCCGTGGCATCCCCGCCCGCAAAGGCATCAACCGCTGCCAGCTGCATCGGGATGCCGGACCCGACCCCGGCCTGCTGTACCGAATCAGAATAGAGTGTGCGCAAAAACTCTTTCGAAGTTTTGATGCTTTTGCTCTTGCTGTTGATGCCGACAATATTGCGCGGGATAAAACGCCCGGCAGCATCCAAGAATGTGGTGCCGGAATCTTTTAACACGGCAAGGAAAGCAAGGAAATCCGTCTTAGAGCGGATTAATGCAATGCCGGTGGAGTCAGGGGAAGAAGGGATGCCAAACCAGCCATCCGACCCCTCTGCCGTCATGCCATCCTCCTGCGTGGTGTCTGCCGCCGTGCCATCCAAAGGGCTGTCCGCTTCCTCCGCAAGCTTTACGGCCGATGGCAGCAATGTCAGTATTTGCAGCAATGCTTCTTTATTGATGCTGTTGTCCACAAGGAAAGTCCCCTCGTAGAAACTTCCGAGCAGCATGGCAAGCTCATCCGCTGTCATATGGCCAAGGACCGGCTGTTTTAAGCGTTCGGAAAGTGCGGCAAGCTCATCAAAGCTCTTGCTGTTCTCCACAATCTCCTTGGTTCCGTAGATCAGGAATATGTCAAATTTTGCCGGGGTGACAAAAATCTTTGTCTGTGCCATTGCGTTGGGGATATTGCCGTAAAGCCCGGCGGAAGTGTAAAGCGGTTTCATCAGGTCACTGATGTTTTCAAACAAACCGCTGTCCATGTAGCTTTGGTAGTCAAGTTCGTCACAGACAAGGATATCAATGGTATTTTCCCCTTGTAGTTCCCGTTGTACCTGACTGCGGTATGCTTCTATCCCGAGTGCCGGATCCTCCTCATGTGCCACACGGTAGCGCACGAGAAGGGAAGGGTTGTTATGCTGGAAAGCTGCCGCCGCTTCCGTGATGATGGCGCTGCGCTCGTAGGAGAGGATGGTAAAATCGGACCGGGAAAGTTTCTCATCTTCCTCCTCGGTGCGCCTGCTGTACATGGTAAGGTAACGGTTTGCGCCCGCATCCTTGCTGAACATGTAAAGCGAATCCCCGATTGCGACCAGGTTTTCGCCGATGACGGACGGACGGCCAAAGACACAGTCAAGCCCGCCCATCAACTGCTGCCAAGCGCCGGATGCAAAACTATAGGAAAAAATCCCGTCCTGGCAGGAAAGGTAGAGCAGGTTGTCATGGGAGAGGAGGCGGTAACCAGACTGCCCGTAATCGCTTTCTTCTTTGGAATACACAGCCGTGTGCGCAAGAAGGGGAAGGGTGTCTGCTGCCTTGCCGTTTTCGATGCTGTACGGGATGACAGCGTCAAAACCCTCGTCAAGGAGGTAGAGGTAATTGCCATCCGAGGCAATGCTCCCGAAGGAGGCGTTGGTGCCGCTTGCAAACAATGTACCGTTTGCGAGGGAATATGCGTAGGAGTTGGAACGCTCATCGGTAAAGCAGATCATATTGTTCTGGATGAAAAATGTTTTGATCTGGATGGGGCGTTCCTCATCATCCGTTTTATAAAGCCCGCGCACGTTGATGCGCTCCGGTTTCCCTTCGGACCCGACACGCACGATGTCATCATGGGCGGGAATGGTGGAGGAAAGGTCGTGCACGAGGAAATAGACGCTCCCGGTGTCGGCATATGCCAACATACGTACCTGCAGGGGCGTGTCGGCAAAATATTCAAGTGCCATCCAGTCCGCGTCCGCCGAATCCCATTTCAGTTCGCTGTTTAACACATATTTATTATAACCGCGGACCATGCTGCGATCCTCGTTGTAGAGGATTGTGTAGAGTTCGACCGTATCGTCCAATCCACGCAAAAGCTGCAGGAATTCCTCACCGCCTTCTTTATTGATGACCGGGAGGGGAATGGAGGTCTCTTTGTAACTTCCTTGGTAAGGGGTGTCATTTACCGGGGGTTCCGGTTTATTTTTGATCTGGATTCCCAGATATACACAGCCAAGCAGCAGGATCCCAATCAGTGCAAGAACTGTGATTTGTTTACCACGTCCCATAAATACCATCAACCTTTCGTTTTTAATATTTTTGCGCTTGATTTGCCAATGGGATTGTCCTCCTTCGTCGGACGGCAAATCATCGCATG
>CAYMGZ010000137.1:0-5840 GCA_964390095.1 uncultured Lachnospiraceae bacterium
ATCCTAATAAAGCAGTGATAAGGAAAGGAGCCGCCCATGCGCATATTGTTTGAACACAACCAAAAAGCCTACGAAGCGGCTGTTTCCATGCTGACAGAGACCGGCAGGGCAGCAATCATCCACCCGACCGGGACCGGGAAATCCTTTATCGCGTTTCGGCTTTGCGCAGACCATGGGGAAAGCAACATATGCTGGCTTTCGCCGTCAGAATATATTTTTACAACACAGTTGGAAAAATGGCGGGCAGCAGGGGGGGAGGAATTAAAAAACATACAATTTATCACCTACGCACGGCTGATGCGGATGGGGGAAGAAGGGTTGGGAAAAATCCGGCCGGACTACATCATCTTGGACGAGTTCCACCGCTGTGGCGCAGCCCAGTGGGGTGGCGGCGTAAAACGATTGCGGGAAATGTACCCGCAGGCAAAAATATTAGGGCTTTCCGCGACAAACATCCGTTACCTTGACAACCAGCGTGACATGGCATGGGAACTATTTGGCGGGAACATTGCCTCGGAGCTGACCCTTGGCGCGGCGGTTGTGCAGGGGATATTACCCGCGCCAAAATACGTGCTCTCGGTTTACTCCTACCAAAGTGAATTAAAACGGTATGAACTGCGGGTGCGGCAGGCAAGGAACAAAGCCGTGCGCGATGAGGCAGGGCGGGAGCTTGAGGCATTGCGGCGGGCACTTGAGAAGGCCGATGGGCTTGCGGAGGTTTTTGCCAGACATATGATGCCGGGGGATGTCCAAAAGACTACGGATGGGATTATAGATGCGAAAACTATAGTTGGAACTGCAGACGGGATCAAGAACGCAGAAAGCGGAAAAAATGCAGCGAACCTACCGGACCATGGCAGGTACATCGTCTTCTGTGCAAATTACAGCCACCTTCTGGAAATGCGTGAACTTGCCCCGGAATGGTTCGCGGAGGTAGACCCCGCACCCCACGTCTACACCGCTTATTCAGACGACCCGGAAACCTCATCCGAATTCGCGGCATTCAAGGCGGACCAGAGCCCACATTTAAAGCTTTTGTACTGCATCGACATGCTTAACGAGGGCATCCATGTGGACGGGCTTTCCGGTGTAATCCTGCTGCGCCCGACCGTCTCGCCGACCATCTACAAACAGCAGATTGGCAGGGCGCTCGCCGCAGGCGGGAAAGAAACCCCGGTTATTTTCGATATTGTCATGAACATCGAAAACCTCTTAAGCATCGGTGCGGTTGAGGAAGAACTCCGGGAAGCCGTCTTTGCCTTCCGGGAGCAGGGCATGGGCGATAAAATCATCACCGGGCATTTCCGGGTGATCGATGAGGTATCGGACTGCCGCAGGTTATTTGCCCAGCTAAACGAGACACTGAGTGCCTCATGGGATGCGATGTACGCGATGGCGGAGGAATATTACAAAACAAATGGAAACTTGGAAATCCCTGCCTCTTATGCCACGAAGGATGGTTATTCCCTTGGTGCGTGGGTTACGACACAGAGGAAAGTTTACAACGGTAAGACGGCAGGATGCCTTGATGCGGAGCAAGTCCGGCGGCTTGAAAAAATTGGCATGCGCTGGCAGGGCATGCAGGAAACTGCGTGGGAGCGTAATTTCGCTGAGGCGGAAAGGTATTTTAAGGAACATGGCAACCTCTCCATCCCGGCGGACTTTGTAGCGGAGAATGGCTGCAAGCTTGGGCGTTGGCTGCGGCGGCAGAGGGAACTTTACCAGAAGCTGTTACACACGGACGTATCAAAAGCAAAACAGAAAGTATTCTCCCAAAATTCCGCCACAGCCAAACGGGAAAGCATCCATACGGAACATATAAGACGGCTGACACAGATTGGCATGGTCTGGGAAACACCCGACCCATGGGAGTACCGTTTTGGCCTTGCAAAGCAATATTACGAGAAGCACGGCAGCCTTCGGATGCCCGCAGACTATGTGGTGGAAGGAATCTGGCTTGACCGCTGGCTGCGCGGGCAGAAAGTGAAGCTGGAAAAAGAACTTGGGATAGAAAGCAATCAAACAATGGAAGAAATAGAGATAGAAGAAACAGAAGGCAACCGAACGAAAAAGGAAGAAATAGAAACCCAACAAACAGAAAAATTACTAACCGACCAGCAAAAGCAAAAACTCCTTTCCCTCGGCATGACCCCGGGCATATCGCAGGCGGAACTCTCATGGCGGGAGCAATACGGGCAGGCGCAGGAATTTTACCGAAAACACGGTAACCTCTCCATCCCGAAACGCTACACCGCAGGCAACGGCAAGAACCTTGGCATATGGCTTCAGCACCAGCGCGCAGGGCGCAAAAACGGCAGGCTTTCCGCCTGGCAGGTAGGGATGCTTGATCAGATTGGTATGGTCTGGGAAGCAAAGGATGCATGGGAACAGGGCATCGTACACGCTAAGGAATACCGGGAAGAAAACGGGGATTTGGAAGTGCCCAACGCCTACACCAGCCCGGACGGTTACCGACTTGGGAAATGGATTTCCAACCAACGCTGCGCCTATGCTGGGATTGCGAAGAAACCGCTCACGCCGGAGCAGGTTAGGCAGCTTGAGGAGATTGGTATGGTTTGGAATGTGGGGCAGGGGCGGCGCGCAAAAGGGAAGGTATGAACTAAAGAAAAAATAGAATAAAAATGAAAAGAATAATTTGAAAAAATAAAAAAGATATCCATGAAAAATTGTCGCTCTGCCGCATTGGAATGGATATTTGTTATGCAGGAAATATTCCATGGGATTGTATATGAGAAGCCTTAAGATCTATGCATGTCTGATGGAATGGTGAAGTCTGCGTTTTTTTACATTTATAATAAACCAGAAAAAGAGGTTGTAATAAGGTGGAAAACCACTAAAAAGAAATACCTTAAAGGACAATCCTCTTCAATCTCTATGCTAACAAGTTTTTAATCACGAACATATCGGATACAAGAGGAAGATAGATGAACAGATTACTGATACTCGACGAAGGCTGCATCATCGAAGCCGGTGCGGTCATTTTCAAAGGTGTGAAAATCAGCAAGGGTACGATTGTAATAGTCAATGCTGTTGTTGGTAATAACACCACAGTCAGTGCGTGTTGCCAAATTAAATATAACTGCCCAATCCAAGAAAACGCCACTGTGCCGGATATGACCAAGGTGGACTGTAACATGGTTTACAACGGTCAAGCCAAATTATGAGGGGAGAGACATTATGTACTTAAAGTTTTTTAAGAGATTGATAGATATCATTCTGTCCGGCATTGGCTTGATCGTACTTGCCATTCCGATGGCAGTGGTGGCAATCATCATCCGCTGCGAAGACCCAGGACCGGTCATTTTCAAGCAGAAGCGGATAGGGCGTGCAAAGAGTACCTTTTCGCTTTACAAATTTCGGTCAATGCTCCTGAACACCCCGCATGATATGCCCACACATATGCTAGAGAATCCTGAACAGTATATATTGAAGGTCGGTAAATTTATCCGTAAAACCAGCATTGATGAGTTACCTCAGCTTTGGAATATTTTTAAGGGCGACATGAGCATCATCGGTCCCCGGCCTGCCTTGTGGAACCAGGATGATTTGGTAGCCGAGCGTGACAAGTACAGCGCAAACGATGTGAAGCCAGGTTTGACCGGCTGGGCGCAGATCAATGGGCGTGACGAGCTTGAAATCCCTATGAAAGCAAAGCTGGACGGTGAGTATGTCGAGAAGATTGGTTTCGCCATGGACTGGAAGTGTTTCTGGGAAACCGTTGTGAGTGTTTTGAAGTCGGATGGCGTGGTCGAGGGCGGTACCGGCGAGATGAAGAAGCGAGAAGCACAGGTTGATGTGGAGAAAGAGACGGTAAGCAAATGACGAAGATATTAATTACTGGAGTCAATAGCTATATCGGTGTTTTTTTTGAAAACTACATAAAGGCGAATTATCCGGAGCAGTACATAGTGGATACTGTGGATATGGTGAATGACTCTTGGAGAGGGAAAGACTTTTCTGATTACGATACCGTGTTTCATGTTGCAGGGATCGCTCACGCTGATGTCGGTAATGTATCGGATGAAGTGAAAGCAAAATATTATGCAGTCAACACAGACCTCACGGTAGAAACTGCCAAGAAAGCAAAGACCGATGGTGTGAAGCAGTTTATATTCATGAGTTCAGCTATCGTTTACGGTGAAAGCGCTCCGATTGGAAAGAGCAAGGTAATTACAAAGGACACAGCACCTTCTCCTGCCAACTTCTACGGTGACAGCAAGTTACAGGCGGAGAACGGCATCCTACCATTGCAAGATGAGAACTTTAGTGTCGTGGTTCTTCGCCCACCAATGATTTACGGAAAAGGTAGCAAAGGCAACTATCCTGTGCTGAGCAAGTTTGCAAAGAAACTGCCCATCTTTCCATATGTGAAGAATGAGCGCTCTATGTTGTATGTGGAGAACCTGTGTGAGTTTGTGCGACTGATGGTTGAAAATGAGGAAAGCGGTATCTTTCATCCGCAGAATGGCGAGTACAGCAACACAAGCGAGTTGGTGAAGATGATTGCTGGTGTCTATGGTAAGAAAGTTCTCATCGTTAAGGGTTTCACTTGGGCGTTGAAGATAATAAGTCATGCTACGGGTCTTGTGAATAAAGCTTTTGGCAGTATGAGCTATGACATGAGCATTAGTGAGTATAAAAAGAATTACAGAGTTTGTGGGCTTGCAGAGTCTATTGAGAGAACAGAAACATAAGGAGGGCAAAATTGAATGAAAATGATGATGTTGGCTTCCGTGGCCTCAATGATAGATCAGTTCAATATGCCCAATATCAAAATGCTTTTGGATATGGGCTACAAAGTTGATGTCGCTTGTAATTTTATCGAAGGAAGCACTTGCTCACAGGAAAAAATCGAGCAGCTTAAAAGAAATTTGACTGAGTTGGGCGTTAACTATTATCAGATTGATTTTTCGAGAGACATTACGAAAGTTAATCGAATTGGCACTGCATATAGGCAAGTAAAGAAACTGATGAAGAAGAATACTTACAGTTTTGTGCATTGTCATTCTCCTATTGGTGGCCTGATTGCAAGAATGGCGGGCAAAGCGACAAAGACAAGAGTTATTTACACAGCGCACGGTTTCCATTTTTACAGAGGCGCTCCGCTCATGAACTGGCTCATTTATTATCCTGTAGAATGGTTATTTGCTCATTGGACAGATACACTAATTACAATCAACCAGGAAGACTATGCTCTGGCACAGAAGCATATGCATGCCAAAAAGGTTGTATATGTGCCTGGCACTGGGATTGACCTTGAGAAATTTGGGAGTAGTACAGTTAACAAAGCTGTAAAGCGAAGAGAACTTGGTGTGCCCGAGAATGCCACACTGCTTCTGTCTGTCGGTGAGCTTAACAATAATAAGAACCATGAAACAGTTATCAAGGCAATTAAAGGTATGGATGTGTACTATATTATTGCCGGCATTGGAGAGAAAAAGGAATATCTCCAACAGTTGATTGATGAACAGGGGATGACAGAACGAATAAAGCTGCTCGGTTTTCGAAAAGATGTAAAGGATATTTACAGTGCTTCTGATATTTTTGTTTTTCCCTCTTTCCGAGAAGGTCTGTCTGTAGCACTAATGGAGGCTATGGCAAGTGGGTTGCCTTGTGTTGTTAGTCAGATTCGTGGTAGCGTAGATTTAATTGATATAAATGGTGGCTTGTTGTTTGACTCTGGAAGCATAGAGGAGTGCTCACGTGCAATCGCACAGACAGTCGCTAATCTGTCAAAATCACAAGGAGCATATAATAAGAATAAAATTGTCGAATTCGGGATCAATTCGGTTCTTCCAAAAATGCAGGAAATATATAGC
>CAYMGZ010000137.1:5850-7568 GCA_964390095.1 uncultured Lachnospiraceae bacterium
ATGCGTGGAAGGATAATTGAAAAATGCGTGTATTACATGTTTTGAATACTGGCTCATTCTCAGGGGCTGAAAATGTTGCAATCACAATTATAAAACAGACCAAAGACAGGGTGGAAGGTATATATGTATCACTGGATGGCCAGATTAGGACAGTTTTGAACGAGGCGGATATTACATTCTATCCGGTTGAAAAATTGAATGTTAGCAGTTTGAGAAAAGCTATCAAAGAACTAAAACCGGATATTATTCATGCACACGATTTTACAGCAAGTGTGATTTCTGCGCTTTGTGCCCCCAAAAGTGTGAGGGTGATTAGTCATTTGCACAATAATCCGCCGTGGATCAAGAGCATTAATGCGAAAACAATAGCATATGCGGCCATATCTTCCAGATTTGAAAAGATTCTAACTGTATCGCAAGCCGTAATAACTGAATTTGTGCTGGGACGAATTTTTGATTCAAAAACGGAAGTCATTGGCAACCCGATTGACGTATCGGCAATTCGAAACAAACTTGAGGTTGACAAGGATGATAAAATTCCTGAATCAGATATCGCATTTTTGGGTAGGTTGTCCCTACCCAAAAACCCCCTACGATTTCTTGATATCATAAAGTCAATATCTGAGAAGATTCCGGATATCCGCGTTGCAATGATCGGTGACGGTGAACTTAGAGCAGAGATTGAACAGAAGATTAAAGAATTAAATCTTGAAGCTATCGTGACTTTGTATGGGTTTCAGAGCAATCCATATAAATACCTTGCAAAGAGCAAGGTGTTATGTATGCCTTCTCTTTGGGAAGGGTTCGGATTGGCTGCCATTGAGGCTTTGGCGCTTGGAAAGCCGGTTTTTGCTGCACCAGTTGGCGGTCTTGTTGATATTGTCAACGATAGTTGAGGTGCGATTTGCGATGCGGACATAGTATTTTCGGAGGGAATCGTGCAATGCCTGGTTGACAATAAGTCTTATTGGCAGTTGTCTCTTGGGGCGATGGAACGTGCAGATACATTGAATAATATTGAGGAATACAGCAAACGGTTATTGACATTTTATGGTGTAACACATTAATGACAAGGAGACAGACTATGAAGATTACTATTTTTACGCCCACCTACAATAGAGCATATATATTGCCACGAGCGTATGAAAGCATCAAAATGCAGGAATATTCTGATGTAGAAGTTGAATGGGTAATCATGGATGATGGCTCGGCAGACAACACTAAAGAATTAGTGGAAAGTTGGCAGAGCGAACATTGTGTTTGCATCAAGTATTATTATCAGGAAAATCAGGGGCGTTTTTCTGCCTTTAATCATGCAAAACCGTATTTTAGTGGTGATTTGGTGGCATTCCTTGACTCGGATGATTATTTCTTTCCCAATGCCATCCAAAAGCTGGCTGATGCATGGAATCAAGTGGATAATCAGTTGGAATGCTCAGGGGTGATTGCCTATATGGGAACGAATGACAACAAGTTGGTTGGAAGCAGTTTTCCAGAAGGTGTTAAATTTGAGCGAATCTACCGCCTCTATGACCGATATGGTATACAAGGTGATAAGTTTTTGATGTTCAGAAATGATCTTGTCCAAAAATATGAGTATCCACTGTTTTCCAAAGAAAGGTTCGGAGGAGATAGCATTCTATTCAATTACATCAATTCCGAATTTCCTATGTATCTGTTGCGAGAAAAAATCAGTTTCCGAGAATACATGGAAGACT
>CAYMGZ010000138.1:0-7501 GCA_964390095.1 uncultured Lachnospiraceae bacterium
AAGAGATGGAAGAGGCTGTAGCCGTTTGTGCCATCCGGGGTGGAGAGTGTTGTGACATCACATGTGCTTACACATTCTTCGACTTGCCGGATTTCTTCCGGTGTGAAAATGTCATTGCTGTAGTCGCAGGAACTAAAATCATCCTCCCACCATGGGATGTATCTGTCACAGTCGTTTAGGAGTTTTGTCATTTCTTGGATGTTCATGGATTGTCAGGGTCCTTTCTTTGTTCCACAGGTTTTTTGCGGGCTTTGCGGAGGATCGGTGCTGGATACTAATGTTGTTCCACAGGTTTTTTGCGGGCTCCGCGCAAGTTACGGCAAAGCTGGGAAAATCGGAGATTTTCCCAGCTCGCGCCCGTCGCGGCGGTATGTGGAAAGCCAGAGTGCTGGAAACGAAAAGCGTGTTTCCGCGCTCTGGTTTTCCGCATACCTTGCTTTGCCTTCGCGGACATTATACCATGTCGTTCCGACATGATAAGCGCATTCATGCGCTTTCCCTCCGGGGGATGCACACGGTTCGCCAAGGTGATTGTCCTCCTTCGTCGGACGGCGAACCGGCGCAGGTATAATATCTGCCGATATTATACCATATTGTTGTTGAGAAGCCAAGATTAGATTTCCGGTTTTGTGGTTAGCGCGAAAATAGTTTGCGGATTTGTTCCAGAAGGGGGAAGCGGATTTCTGGTTTTTTTGTTTTTCTTGGTGCACGGTCAAATAGAATGCGGCAGGTTTGCCCGCATAATTTTATGCTGGTATCCACGGAATCTGAAAGGGTTCCATCCGGGTGGGTTGTGCCGGTAAAATTTTCATCCGGAAAGAGAAGCGCGTATTCTTCCTCATCCAAAAGTGTCCGCAGTTCTTCCTTCGAATCTTCCGGCAGTACCCCGGTCGTCACATCGACGAAACACAGCTGCGGGAAGACGAGGCACCACCAGTTCTTCCCGGAAGCGCTGCCAAGGTTTATTTTTAACGCGTCGTATTCCCCCGCCGGCAGTGTCAGGTCGCCGTAGAGCTTGACCGGGAAATATGCCCTGCCAAGCTTGGCATCCGCCGTATAGGGGAAACCGTTTTCGGCAAGGACGTGGTTGGAAATTTTTGTCAGCGCATCCATCTGTGCGGAAATCACCTCCATCGCCTCGTTTTTTGTCGTTACATGCTCAAGATAAGGCTCAAGGTATGTAATGACAGCGTCGCGCACGGCAAGTTTTACGGTTTGGTCCGCATCAGAATTGCTATCCGCAACAATATGCAGGCGCAATACCTGCTCGGCAAGTGCAGTCTGCAAGGTAGGTTCGGGCACATTGGTTCCGGAAGGACCTAATGTGCCCGCGTTCGTGGAGCCGGGCAGATTAGTGTCTGCAAAAGTAGTTGTGTCTTCCCTGATGGGGGCAGATTCTTCCATTTTTTTACAACCCCCGAGGAAAAGAAGCACCCCCATCCAAAAAAAGAGGGAGACACAAAAAAGGGAGAAGAGTGTGACAAGCAATGGGAACGTACCATGTTTCCGGGATTTTTTACCATCCATAACTACCATATCCTTTCAATTGAAGTCTTTGCATCAGTATTGCCGTTTTGGCAGGTTTTATTCCGCGCATGGTAAAAGGATCATAATTCAGTTTTACCTTGAATATTGTAGCAATTGAGTGTAAAATAGAGGATGGATTTGGCTGTATGCGGGCGGATGGGGCACCATATGGCAGAAATGGAGGCAATGATGAAAAAAACAGTGGCGGTATTGTTTGGCGGGCAGTCGTCGGAACATGAGGTTTCCTGTATGTCCGCCCAGACAATCGTGGGGGCGATGGATCAGGGGAAATACAATGTGATCCTGATCGGTATCACAAAGGATGGGCGCTGGCTGCACGTTGACAATGTGAACCGCATTGCGGATAAAAGCTGGTATAAAAGTAATAAAAGCGCGGTCATCTCACCGGACGCGGGCATGAAGTCCGTGCTCGTTTTCTCGGACAGGGAGGAGGGGAGCGCATCCGTTTCCATGATCAATGTGGATGTGGTGTTCCCGGCCTTGCACGGGCTTTACGGGGAGGACGGCACGGTGCAGGGGCTGTTTGAGTTGGCGGGAATCCCGTATGTTGGCTGTGGGGTGTTGGCATCCGCCATTTCGATGGATAAACTGTATACAAAGATCATCGTGGACCGCCTTGGGATAAGACAGGCAAGATATGTGCAGGTGCGCCGCCACGAGCTTTGTGGGGACGGCTCGGAGGAGGTGGCCGTGCGCGTGGAGCGGGAACTTTCCTACCCTGTCTTTATCAAGCCATCCAACGCCGGTTCCTCGCGCGGTGTCTCAAAAGCCTGTGACCGCACGGAGCTGATGGCGGGGCTTTCGCTTGCGGCAAAACATGACAGGAAGATATTGGTGGAAGAAATGATCGTCGGGCGTGAGCTGGAATGCGCGGTCTTAGGCGGGATGGAACCAAAAGCTTCGGGGGTCGGGGAAATTTTGGCGGCTGCGGAATTTTATGATTACGATGCAAAGTACAACAACGGGGAATCCAAAACGGTGATCGCGCCAGAACTGCCGGAAGGGAAAGCAGAGGAAATCCAGCTTGCGGCAAAGAAAATCTTTGCGGCGGTGGATGGTTTCGGGCTTGCGCGGGTTGATTTCTTCCTTGAGGCAGGGACAAACGAGGTTGTCTTTAACGAGATCAATACATTGCCGGGCTTTACATCCATCAGCATGTACCCGATGCTGTGGGAGGCGGAAGGCATCACGAAGGCGGAGCTTGTGGACCACTTGGTCGGGCTGGCGTTCGAGCGTGGATGATGTTTTAGGGATCTGGTGCGGGGGTGCACGGATACGGAAAGTGGTTTTATGGTTGGCAGGCGGAGAGAAAACGTTTTTGGACACGCATCCGGTGCCAGGAAGGGAATGGGGAACATATGGGCTGTGATTTACCAATCGGGGTATTTGATTCCGGTGTCGGCGGGCTGACGGTAGCCAAGGAGATTATGAGCCAGCTGCCCGGGGAACATATATTGTATTTTGGGGATACGGCGCGCGTGCCCTACGGAAGCAAATCAAAGGAGACCGTGACGGAGTATTCGCGCCAGATTGTCCGTTTCCTGCTCTCCCAGGGGGTGAAAGTCATTGTCGTGGCTTGCAATACGGCATCGGCGCTTGCCGTGGATGCGCTGCGCAAAGAATTTGACGTGCTGATCCTTGACGTGGTAAGGCCGGGGGCGCAGGCGGCGGCGGATGTGACAAAGAATGGGAATATTGGCATTATCGGGACGGAGGGGACGATACGCAGCGGGATCTACAGCAAACTGCTCTATGGCATCAACCCGGACTTAAACGTTTACGGAAAGGCATGCCCGCTTTTTGTGCCGCTTGCCGAGGAAGGCTGGATTTATGATTCGGTGACGAGGGAGGTCGCCAGGCGCTACCTTGGGGAATTCCAGGGCAAGGGTGTGGACTGCCTCGTGCTTGGCTGCACGCATTATCCGCTGTTGCGCAACCTGATCCGCGATGTGGTGCAGGAGGTTTTAGGGGATGGGGTAACACTTGTCAACCCAGCCGTGGAGACGGCAAGGAACCTAAAGGACCTGCTTGCCGGGCATGGCCTGCTTGCCGCCGGGGGGCAGGTACCGGAGCACAATACCTTTTATGTAAGCGACGGCGCGGAAAAATTCCGTTTTCTGGCCAACTCGATCCTGCCGTGCGATGTGATCGAAACGAAGGATGTGGCGATTAAGACATTTGAGTAGATTGAGAGGGAAGACATGACAAAAGATGTTTTGATCACCGTTTCAGGGCTGCAGTTTGAGGTGCAGGAGGATGAGGCGGTGGAGGTGGTAAGCCGGGGGGAATACTATTTCCGGAACGGGAAGCATTTCCTTGTTTATGATGAGCCTGCCGTGGAGGAGGATGGGGATTCAAAATGCATCATCAAGATTTCGGAAAGGTCGGTGGAAGTCAGCAAAAAAGGCCTGGTCAATGTCCATATGCTCTTTGAGAAGGATGTTTCCAACATGACCTACTATACAACGCCCATGGGCGATATCCTGATCGAAATTACGACACATGAGATTTTGTGGGAGGAAAAAGAAGATATGATGTATTTGAAATTGACTTATGCGCTGGATATGAACTACCAGCATGTTTCGGAATGTGAGCTGAGCATCCGGGTGGACAGTATGAAAGGGGCGAAAGCTTGGTAAAAAGTTTTGGGGCGTGACCCCTTTCATACGGAAGATTTGAAAATGAACCGTTTGGAGGTTCATTTTCAAATCTTCTGGTAGGTTGCAATGGCTGGCTTTGCGCGGGGGTTTGTGGATTGTTTGTGCCGGGAGGCGAAGTGCCCCGGCATGACCGCAAGTGTGAAAATGGAACGGCTGACGAAATCGAGAAAGGAATTTACATGAATTTAGCATATTCTGTAACCCAGAATGAATTGCTTGACGTACTGCTTAGTGTCGCACCGACCCGCCCGGTGTTTATCTGGGGCGCGCCGGGGATCGGAAAGTCCGCCCTGGTGGAAAAATTTGCAGATGAGGTGGGTCTGCCCTGCGTTTCCCTGTTAGGAAGCCAGCTGGCACCGGAGGATATTATCGGGATCCCACAGATCGTGGGGGGAACTTCGGAATTTTTGCCGCCGAAGATGATTGCGCGCAAGGAACCTTACGTGCTTTTTTTGGACGAGCTGAATGCCTGCTCGCAGGAGGTGCAGAAAGCATTTTACAGCCTCATCCACGAGCGGCGCGTGGGGGAGTACCATCTGCCGGCAGGGAGCATTGTCATCGGCGCGGGCAACCGCTCGCAGGACGGGGCAATCGTCAAAACCATGTCTTCCGCCTTAATCAACCGCATGTTCCATGTGCAGATGAAGGCGGATCCGTCGCAGTGGCTGGTGTGGGCGTATGAGAACCACCTGCATCCTTGGGTGACGGATTATATCTCACAGCGGCCGGACCATTTATTTTCCGAGCCGCCGAAAAATGAGGAGCCCTACTCCACGCCGCGCTCGTGGCATATGCTAAGCGATGCCCTGACACAGTACCACGCGGGGGAGGACACGCTTTCCGAAAATACCCTGCGGGTGCTGGCCTACGGATGCATCAGCGCAAAACATGCGGGAATGTTCCTCGCCTTTACAAAACAGCTTGGCAATAAACATCTGCTTTCGGATATCCTCAAAGGGGATGCAAAATGGCCGGCAAGGCCGGAAGACCGTGATGTTTTGTATTTCACGGCACAGTCATTCCGGGCAAGGCTGTTGCACGACCTTCCGGGGAACAAACAGGGCATGAACAAGGATGCGCAGTACCTTGCGCACCGGGCAAAGGCGCTGATCAAGGAACTATCGCAGATCAATTATGAGATTGCGCAGATGGTTGTCTCTGCGGACGGGGATGAGGTGCTGCCGGACTGGTTCATGGTGGAGATCGTGCGGGACCTGCCGCGGTTAGCTGCCGGGAAAGGGGCATAAGGGCAGGGAACAGGCCGGATGCCACACAGAAGAAAGGTGGGTTTTCATGGCGAATAAAGACAAGGCAAAAAAGCATATCCCGCCGGGGGAGGAGCGGTTAAACCTGGGGATTTCCATTGTAAAGAGGAATCCCCTTTTTTCGCGGTTAACAGGTTACATCCAGGTGCATGGCAAAAAGAACATGGGCAAAGACGCTGCCCATGTGTACGGCGACGGCACGGTCCTTGTAAACCGGGATGCACTCCTTAGCCCCGGACAGTGGGCGTACACCATTGCCCATTGTAAGCTGCACCTCGCGTTCGGCCATTTTGACGCGGAGCGGATGCCGGGGTATGAAAAAACATTGCCAAACGGCACGGCGGAGTGGGTGGTTTCCTGCAATAAGCAGATCTGGAATTTGGCGTGCGATATTTATGTAAGTAAATTTCTATATGACATCAAATTTGGTTCCCCGACCTGTGAAAACCCGGAGTATTTGCTTTCCGGGAACCTGACGGATGAGAGGAAGATTTACCAGTACCTGATGGAACGGGGGGATGACGGGAGCGGCGGGGGAGGCCATACGTCAGGAAGGCGAAGTGGCGGCGTGGACGGCATGGCTTCCCATGGCAGCTTCGGAACCGCGGAGTTTATGGATATGAGGGGCTTGGAGCACCCGAGGGTCTATGACATAAAACGGAACCAGAAAAATGAATTCATGGTGAAATTTGCTTATGCCCTGGCATATTCCGTTTCCAGTGTCGTGGGGGAGGCAGGCGGTCACGGGGAGAAAAGCGTGCGCGCACACACGAAATCGGAGCAGGCGGCGCAGTGGTTCATCAGCCATTACCCGCTGCTTGGCGGGCTGGCGGCAGGCTTTTTGATCATCGAGGACTACGGCTGCTGCAACGAGCAGGAGATATCGGTCGCGGCGGTGAACGTGACGGAGGGGAAAATCTACGTCAACCCGGCGGCAGGGCTTTCGGACGAAGAATTAAAATTCGTCCTCGCCCATGAATTCCTCCATGCGGGGCTGATGCACCACGGGCGCTGTGCGGGGCGTGACGCGTACCTTTGGAACGTTGCCTGTGATTTTGTCATCAACGGCTGGCTGAAGGAGATGGGGGTCGGGCAGATGCCGGACCGTGGCCTTTACGATGAGGCGCTAAAAGGTGTTTCCGCAGAAAGCCTGTATGATAGAATCGTAGGTGATTTGCGAAAATTTTCGAAGATGGATACATTCCGCGGCTACGGGAAGGGGGATGTAATCGTTGGGAAAGGAAGCAGGGGGGGTTCCGGGCCTTCAGTGGACTCGCTCGATGATTTTTACCGGAGTGCCCTGCAGAACGGGTTGGAATACCATGAAAGCGAAGGCAGGGGGTATCTGCCATCCGGCCTGATTGAGGAAATCCGGGCGCTTGCCATGCCGCCAATCCCGTGGGATGTGCAACTTGGCAACTGGTTTGATGAATGCTTCGCACCGCTTGCCAAGTGCCGCACTTATGCACGGCCTAGCCGCAGGCAAGGCAGCACGCCGGATATCCCAAGACCGAGCTATGCGCCCGCGAATATCCCGGAGTACAGCCGCACGTTCGGCGTGGTGATCGACACCTCCGGGTCGATGGACAAAAAATTGCTTGGTTTTGCGCTTGGCGCGGTGGCAAGCTACGCTACGGCGAAGGAAGTCCCGTATGCGCGTGTCGTGTTCTGCGACGCGGCGGCTTACGATGCAGGGTATCTTGCGCCGGAGGAGATCGCGGGGCGGGTGAAAGTCAAGGGCAGGGGCGGAACGGTGCTCCAGCCCGGGGTGGACCTGCTTGAAGGGGCGGCGGTCTTTCCGGGGGATGGGCCGATTTTGATTATCACGGACGGATGGATCGAGGACCACATCCGTATCCGCCGCGAACATGCGTTTTTGGTGCCGAGGGGGAGGAGGCTGCCGTTTGTGCCAAAAGGGAAGGTGTTTTATTTTGGGGAGGTATGAAATGTAGAAGGGGCAAAAGAATTGCAAAAGAATTTATGGCGTGCCCCTTTTTACATGACAAATTTGAAAAATGAACCGTTTGG
>CAYMGZ010000139.1:0-544 GCA_964390095.1 uncultured Lachnospiraceae bacterium
GTGATAATCGTCAGAATTTGAAAAAGGACTGGCTATATTGTAATATAAAAAGAGAAAAAAGTAAAGCATTTTCATGGAGAAAAACAAAAATTAACATCGAATATAAGCAATATTTAATATGCAAAGAGATGGAATTAGCAAGAAATAAGCGGTAGGAGGTGAAAATTCACTTTTAGTTTATCATATTCCATAATGAATTGGAACCGGCTGCCAATTTCACCGCACCTTAGTGGGAGAAAGAAGAAATTCCTTTACATTACATGCAAAGAAATGATATAATGGTTGTGTGGTAGCAAGTGCGGGAAATGAAAAAGTATGGGAACGGAGGAACGGTGAGGGTATGAAAAGAATGAGGGGGATAACAGGGCTGCTGTTTGCCGGTGCATTGCTGTTGGCAGCGTGTGGCCGGAAGAATGAAGATGGGGCAGAAGAGGTGACGGTGTTTCCGCCGGAAGAAGAGATGCCGATTACTGAGACGTATTTTCCGGATGCGGCGTTCCGGGAGTATCTTTGGGCTTATGTGGATAAAGACAGGAACGGGAAG
>CAYMGZ010000139.1:554-7470 GCA_964390095.1 uncultured Lachnospiraceae bacterium
AGCTTTCCACGAAGGAGCGGGGGGCAGTTGAAGGGCTTGGCAGTGTAAAGAGTGAGGGCGGGCTCTTGGACGGGAATTATATTCTGGAAAGTAACATAGAACGCGGCAGCAAACTTCGGGCAGCCAAATCCCTTGAAGGGATTCAATATTTCATGAATTTGAGGGAAATTTGTTTTGGGGAAGGATATAATCTTGAAAAATTGCCGCTTGACAATCCAAAGCTGGAGACGGTACAGATCGAGGCCGTCCTGCAAAATTTTTCGATTGGGTGCGCGCCGGAGCTTTATTTGCTTGCTTATGCGGCACAGGGAAAGCAGGATATTGCATGGGATGGACTTGCAAAGCTTACAGACCTGAGAATAAACGGCGCTGAAATTAAGATGGAGGATCTGGCAAAATGCAGGGAACTGACCTCACTTTCGCTTTCGGGCTGTGTTGTCACGATGCCGGAAAATCCAGAAGTGTTTGATTTTCCACGCTTAAGTACGATGAAATTGGAGACATGTGACCTGCGGATACCGGAAAACCTTGAAACACTGGCCTTTTCACGTATTCCGTTACTGGAAGAGTTCTTTTACTCGGAACCGGAAGGGAAAGGGGGCATGGCAGTCAGGGAATTTGATTTCGGGAAAAATGAATATCTAAAGGAAGTCGTGTTTCATGCAGAGAAGATGGCAAAACGGGTGATTTTGGGGAATATCGATACATACTTTTGGGTAGGGCCGGAATGGACGGGTTGCGAAGTGGTTTTTGAAGATGAAACAATGCTTCAGATGGAAGAGCCGCTGCCGGAAGGAAGTATTTGGCTGACGGCGGAGAATTTCCCGGATGTGGGATTTCGGCAGTATTTGTATCACTATGCGGATAAGGACAAGGATCACATTCTTACAAAAGAGGAGCGGGGCAATATCCGGGAGATGGAGAGGGCAGCGCTGCTGAAAAGAATTTATCGGTTTGACGGAATCCAGTATCTGGAAAACTTAACAACGTTTTGCTTGGACCAGGATAGTGTTGCCGTGTCCATATGTTTGGATAACCCGCGTCTGCAGGAGCTGTCGTTGCCGGGCGGGCTTGAGGAGTTTTCCATCAAAAACCCGGAAAGCCTGCAATTTCTGTATTTTTACAGCAAAAAAGGTCTAAGGCTTGATTTAAGCGGGATGCGCGAGCTGAGAGTCCTGAATATTGAGAATGTTTCCGCAGATTTTTCGTATCTTTTGCAAAATAAATATCTTACAAGGTTTTATCTGAGGGACTGCGTGAATCCAGGGGAGACGCTGGAAGAGTATGATTTTTCTGCCATGAAAGAACTGGGCAGTGTTCATATTAGTCCTAAAAAAGGAACGAAGCTCTGGGCGGAGCGTATGTGTTTTGGAGATTCAGGTTATTTTAGTGAGGATTCGGATGCGTGGGCTTGGATATGGCTTGACACCGATGTGGCGGGGAAGGTGCTCCTGGAGAACAAGAATATCCACTGTAGGGCAGAGGGCGCAGAAATTGTTTATCTTGACGATGTTTTTGGGGAGGGTGTCGGGGTGCTGCCGGAGGGAAGCATCTGGAACGGAACGGAGAAGATTGCGGACATGGGTTTCCGCTGCTACATCCATCAGGAACTGGATGTGGGCAGGGATAATATCCTGACGCTGCAGGAGCGGGAGTGCCTGGCATCTTTTGTGGATACGGGATATGATTACGATTATGACCCTTATGATGAGGTAAATGAATATAAGTGGAAGATGGAAGATGATATGAATCCTTATGTGCGCGGAATCACTTCACTTCGTGGGTTTGAATATTTCCCGAAGTTAAAAAGGCTTCAATTGGAAGAAATGCAATTGGCGGAGGATGTGAGGGAGATAGTGATAACAAACCCGGAACTGGAGGTTCTTGACCTGCGTTTTAACGGCAATGTGGAGACGATTGACTTAACCGCATGCAAGAAGCTGCGTATCTGTGTGATTGATTCGGCAAGGGACGCGGGTTTTGTGCAGGAGGTAAAGCCAACCATTCTTTTGCCGGGGCACCTTAAGCTTGAGACGGTGGAAGGTATGGACTGTGTGGTTGGGGAAAAGGCACAGGAGAGGTTCCAGAGACGCGGGAAATAGATGGGGTGCCAATAATTTACAAACCTTATAAAAGTAAGTTTTATATATAGCAAAATAGCTGAGAAGCAAGAATCCTGCGGTTGAAAATATCGCAGGATTTTTACAAGAAAAGGTTTACAAACCATTGCGTCTGTGTTACCATTTGAAACGGGAAAAAGTAGTTTGGCCGATGGCGGTGGAAACTATTTTTTTCTATGTATAAGGGAAAAGGGATGGAAAAACAGGGGGTCTGCGCTCGCGTGCCGTTTGGCGCAAAAGCCCCCAAACATAAGGGAAAACGGCGCAGAAAAGAGGGGTTTTTTATGAAAATGATCTATCAGGTGGAAGACCGCCCGGCATTCGGGGCGATGGTCGTATTTGCGGTCCAGCAGCTCCTTGCGATCATGGCGGCAACCTTGGTCGTGCCAATGATCGTGGGCAATGGCATGAGTTCGGCGGCGGCGCTGTTTGGCGCGGGTGTGGGCACATTGGTCTACATATTGTTTACAAAGAAAAAGAGCCCGGTTTTCCTCGGTTCCTCCTTCGCTTTTATCGGGCCGATGAGTGCGGCGTTTTCTGGCGGGGTATCCATGAGCCTTGGCTACCTTGGGCTGATCCTCGGCGCGGTCTTTGCGGGGCTTGTGTATGTGGGGATCGCAGTGGTCGTAAAGTTCATCGGTGTGGACTGGATCAACCGGCTGATGCCGGTCGTCGTCATCGGGCCGACCGTTGCCATCATCGGGCTGTCTCTTGCGGGCAACGCGGTGGGGGATCTTACGAGCGGCGGGGTGAAGGTGGACGGCGCATCGGTGGCCGACCCGGTCATTGCGCTCCTTTGCGGGTTGGTGACGCTTGCGGTGACCATGCTCTGCTCGTCCTACGGGAAGCGGACGGCAAAGCTGATCCCGTTCATCCTCGGCATTCTGGCGGGGTACGCGGTCTCGCTCGTGCTGACCGTCATCGGAAATCTTGCGGATGTGGACATGCTCAAGGTGCTAAGTTTTGCGCCGTTTGAGGCGTTGACGGAGGGCGGCGTGGGAGTAAAGACATTTTTTGCGGTGCCGGATTTCACTTTCCTTACAGCAAAGGATGGGTTTAAGGCTTTGGATGCGTCCTACGCCGCATCGGTCGCCGTATCCTATATCCCGGTGGCATTTGTGGTGTTTGCGGAGCATATCGCGGACCATAAAAATATTTCTTCCATTATAGAGCGCGACCTGTTAAAGGAGCCTGGGCTTGACAGGACATTGCTCGGCGATGGGATCGGTTCGATGGTGGGTGCATTTTTTGGCGGCTGCCCGAACACGACCTACGGGGAGTCGGTCGGCTGCGTGGCGATCACGAGGAATGCTTCCATCTACACGATCATGAGCGCCGCCATCGGGGCAATCCTGATTTCATTCCTCTCGCCGTTCATCGCGTTTGTCAATTCCATCCCGCCGTGCATCATGGGCGGCGTGTGCATGGCATTGTACGGTTTTATCGCGGTGTCGGGGTTAAAAATGATCCAACAGGTGGACTTAAATAAAAATAAAAATTTGTTTGTTGTCTCCGTGATCCTGATTGCAGGGATTGGCGGGCTGACATTGACGTTTGGCAAGGTGAAGATCACATCGGTCGCGGCGGCGCTGATCCTTGGGATCCTGGCAAATTTGATGTTGAAGGATGCACCGGACGAAGTGTGAAATGTGAAAGGGGCGAAGGTTCGGCAAAAAGTTTTGGGGCGTGACCGCAGGTGTGGAAACGCGGCGGGCGGATGAATTTGGGATAAGGAAGGGCAGATAAGATGAAGATCGGTTTTGACAACCAGAAATATTTGAAAATGCAGTCCGAGCATATTAGGGAGCGGGTCGGGAAGTTTGACAATAAGCTTTACCTTGAGTTTGGGGGGAAGCTTTTTGACGATTACCATGCTTCGCGCGTGCTCCCGGGGTTTGCACCGGACAGCAAGCTGAGGCTTTTGCTGGAGCTGAAGGACCAGGCGGAGCTTGTGATTGTTATCAGCGCGGCAGACATTGAGAAAAATAAGGTGCGCTCGGATATCGGCATCACATACGACAAGGATGTGCTGCGCCTGATTGACATGTTCCGGGGGCTGGGGCTTTATGTCGGCAGCGTCGTGGTGACGCAGTATGCGGGGCAGCAGGCGGCGGACGATTTCCGTGACCGTTTGCAGGAGCTTGGCGTGCGGGTGTACCGGCATTACCGGATTGCGGGTTATCCGAACAATATCCCGCTGATTTTGAGCGAGGAGGGCTATGGGAGGAATGACTATATTAAGACAACAAAGCCGCTTGTCGTGATCACCGCGCCGGGTCCCGGCAGTGGGAAAATGGCAACCTGCCTCTCGCAGCTCTACCATGAACATAAACGCGGCATCCACGCGGGCTATGCGAAATTCGAGACCTTCCCGATCTGGAACCTGCCGCTGCACCACCCGGTCAACCGCGCCTACGAGGCGGCAACCGCTGATTTAAATGATGTGAACATGATTGACCCGTTCCATCTGGAAGCTTACGGGGAAACAACGGTCAATTACAACCGCGATATCGAGATTTTCCCGGTCTTACAGACTATATTCACGGCGATTTTCGGGGAAAGCCCGTACAAATCCCCGACCGACATGGGGGTGAACATGGCGGGGAACTGCATCTGTGACGATGCGGTCTGTCAGGAGGCATCGAACCAGGAAATCATCCGCCGGTATTACCAGGGGCTGTTAAACCTTGTACAGGGGCATGGGAAGAACGAGGAAGTCTTTAAGCTGGAACTTTTGATGAACCAGTCCGGGCTTTCGCCATCCGACCGGAAGGTCGTGCCCGCGGCGAATGCGGTGGCAAAGCGGACGGAGCAGCCTGCGGCGGCACTGGAACTGCCGGACGGAACCATTGTGACCGGGAAGACAACAAACCTTCTTGGCGCGTCGGCGGCGGTGCTTTTGAATGCCTTAAAGACGCTTGCCGGGATACCGGATGAGATTGACCTGATTTCGCCGTCCGCGCTCGAACCGATCCAGAGGTTAAAGATTGAGTACCTTGGCGGGAAGAACCCTCGCCTGCACACGGACGAGGTGCTGATCGCGCTTTCCATCAGCGCGAAGGATGACGGGAACGCGAGGCGGGCACTGGAGCAGCTGCCGAAACTTTTCGGCTGCCAGGCGCACACGACCGTGATCCTATCGTCGGTGGACACCACTTCATTCAAGCGGCTTGGTGTGCAGCTGACCTGTGAGGCAACGTATGAGAATAAGCGGCTGTACCATTGAGGAATTTTTCGGTGGATGGTTTTGGGCAAAAGTTTGGAAGCCTGAAAAAATGATAACAGGATATGGGGATGTCCCATATTCGGAAAATGGGGAGAATTATGAAATTTTTACATGTGGATATGCGCCGGTTTGTTTTGGTTGTGGTGTCGGTCATCCTGATGGGATTTTTTATTTCCTTTTTAAATCCCTGCGGCTTCGGCACGGATCCATGTACGGTCATGAACCTGGCGATTTCAAAAAAGATTGGGTGGACGCTTGGGAACTGGCAGGCAACGTTAAATTGCATCCTGCTTGTGATCGTGATTTTATTTGGGCGTGACCAGATTGGCTGGGGAACGATCGCGAATATGTTCCTTGTCGGTTATAGCTTTGACTTTTTTACATGGCTTAATTCCTTCTGGCTTCCAAAAGGGATGTTTGATACAATGTTGGTGCGCGTGGTTGTGGCGGCGGTGGCGCTCCTTGGCTTCGTGGTCGTGGCATCCTGCTACATGACCTCCGACCTTGGAACTTCGCCATATGATGCCATCTGCTTTATGATTGCGTCGCATCAGAAAAAACTGCCGTTCCGCGCCGTGCGCATCCTCTATGACGGGTTTGCCTGTCTGGTTGCGGTGGTTTTCGGCACAAAGCTTGGTGCGGTCACGGTTGCGATGACCTTCCTGTTAGGGCCGGCAATCTTATGGGTGAAGGTGCATGTGGTGGAAAAGTACCTGCCGTTAAAATAGCCGGAAGGAACATCATCCGAAAAGGAAAAACCAATAGTGAAAGGGAATGAAAATGGCAGAGCAAATTCATGTAACGCATACATTTGAACCTGTTTTTGACGGGAACAGCAAGGTGCTGATCCTCGGAACATTCCCTTCCGTGAAATCAAGGGAACAAAATTTTTATTACGGGCATCCGCAGAACCGTTTTTGGCGCGTGGTCGCGGCGGTCTGCGGGTGTGCGGTTCCGGCGGCCATCCCCGAAAAAAAAGAAATGCTTCTGCGGGAGCAGATTGCGGTCTGGGATGTGATTGCAAGCTGTGATATTACGGGTTCCTCCGATGCGTCCATCCGCAATGTGCAGGGGAATGATATCAGGCGGATTTTGGAGGTGGTGCCGGAGATCCGGATTTTTGCAAACGGCGCGAAGGCGCATCAACTGTACCAAAAGTATATGCAGCAGGCAGCAGGCCGGGAAGCCACCCGCCTGCCATCCACAAGCCCGGCCAATGCGGCGTGCGGGATGGAGAAGCTTGTGGGGGCGTGGCGGGTGCTAAAGGAAGGGTAGAATTTGTTGTTGCATTTGTTTTGAAAATTTTGCTTGATATTATTCTGGGAGCATGATACAACAAAAGGATAGGTTACTACCCTACAAATACACTACGAGTTTAGTTTGGGAGTAGTGTAATTTTAAAGGGCAGTAAAACTTCAAAAAAATATATTACTGTTTGTCCTAAAATATATTTAGTTATTTCAAAAATATATAAATTACATGATATTTCATATTTGTTCTATATTATGTAATTTTAATTGACATCAAAATACGTTTATGTTAAAATATTAATGTAACGATTTTTAAATTA
>CAYMGZ010000140.1:0-4589 GCA_964390095.1 uncultured Lachnospiraceae bacterium
GTAGATCAGCCGCCGTTGTTCCATTGTGTGATCCTTTCTGTGTATTTTTGTTTGTAATTATGCCGGACTCTGGAAAAAAATGTAAATCCTGCTGCCCATACACCCGAGCCTATCTATTATCCGGGCTGGATTTGTTTTGGGAACAGGGTCACTGTTAAATTCCCTGATTTAATTTCAATCCTACCAGAAAGTATACCACGAACAAATGTTCCTGTAAAGGGGGGTTAATCTTCTTCTGCTGATTTTTTCAGGCAGTCCTGCGCATGGATATCCACCAGTATGATGTCACAGCCAATCTGGCGGATGCATTTCCATGGGATGATGTATTCCTGGTCGTGCCCTAGGAAACCGAACAGTTTGCAAGGACCTGGCACGATCAGGGCTTCCAGGCAGCCGGTACGTATGTCAAAAGCGAGGTCGCACGGGTAGCCAAGCCGCTCACAGTCGTGGCAGTTGATCACTTCTTTTTCACGGAGTTCCGAAAATCGCATGGCAGCTCCTTATGCTAGGCTTTTTATATTGTATCGGCGGACGGGGGTTCTTAGAACTCGTGTGTTTTGTAGTTTTTTTGTCACGGGATCCTATCAATGCGGTGACGTAAAATGCAGGTCTATTTTTGTTCCTTCCACTGTATCAGCACATCACATATCCATTCTTTTTTTGGCTCTGCAAGCAGCCCGCATTTTTGGCAGTAAGCGGAGACCGTATCATAGCAACCAAAGAAAAAACTGCAGCATGTCCGCGCTACATCGTCCGCCAGATGTTTTGGGAACAGCTTTTTATATCCTTTTGCAAATTGTGTGACCAGTTTTACATATTCCGGCATCTGCGGGGCAAAGCATGCATCTGCGAGACGGTCGAATTCCTGCTTTTGCGTCAGGGTAAAGGCAGGGACCGTCACGGTAAGTTCCTCACCGCATTTTACGATATAGCCATCTTTGATGGCATTTGCAAGCTGGTATTCGTCTGCGTCGGAGCAGTTTCCGTATAAAAGATGCTCGCAGACATGCAGTTCGTAATCCGGCATCATATTGCGGAAGCCAAAGCCGCGCAGACCAAAGACATCGTGTTGCAACGTACCGCATTCCCCGGAGCGGTTCATGCAAATCTGGTGGCCGATCCCCGTGCGGCGGTACTTCCCGCTTTCCATAAAGCCTACATAGCGCCATTTCTGCCCATCGTAGTTGGCGGGGATCGGAGGGTAGGATGGGATGTCACCGGATACGTCCACGGTGTTGTATTTTGCGCAGAGGGCATCGAACGCCATGGTGCCGCAGAGGTAATTGATTTCATCCTCCGACTTTTTTGCGCGGTAGAAGGAAAGGTCCTTCACGCCGCCCAAAAACTTTTCCATCGCATCGCGGAGCGCCGCAAGGATTGGCGCGAGGGCATTTTCGGCGTTTTCCTCACAATATTTCCCGTGTTTATCACTATAAATGATGAAATCCGTCTGGTATTTCCCTTTGGACGGCGAAATCACCGCGCAACGTTTGACCAGGTTCTCCATGCGCTCCTCCACGTAATAGGCCGGAACGCCAGTCAGTTTTGTAAGTTCCTCCATGCTCTTTGGCTCCTCGTAGCAGAGGGCGAGTAGGTTCTGCGAGAGCGAATCATCGATAAATGCGTTTGGGAACGGGATGTTCCTGCCGTAGTTCCCGGAGCCATAGATATCAAGGTTTATTTTCTTTGGTTTTAATGCAGTTTCTTCCATATGGCTACACTCCTTTTTTAATTTTTGCCGCGCCTGTGACAGCCGCCAGGTTACGGTGCCGGGCGGAAGGTTTAAGCGGTCGGCGATCTGGTTTGTGGAAAGCCCATCATAATAGTGGAGGAGGATGATATCGCGGTAAAGCTTTGTAAGCATGGAGATTTTTTCGCGCAGCATGGAATAGAGTTCCTCATCACTTTCCTCAAGCACCGGGATGTCAAACATTTCCTCCGGGGCATTGTAGACAAACATCGCGCGCTGTCTGCCCATGCTGCGGGAAAAGCTTTTGGTGACATTGGCTGCCAATCCCCAGAGCCACGGCTCAAAACGGGTATGGTCGCGCAGTTTTGGGAAGGACGTGAGGGCGGTTAAGAGAATTTCCTGGGAGAGTTCCTCCGCTTCCTCCTCCGAAAAGGTCTTTTTTCTGGCATATGCGTAGATTTTTTCCATGTAATCTGCGATATCTTCCGGTTTCATGGGATGCCTCCTATTGTAAGTCCCGCATATGCCCTCCCAGTACCAACAACCATAGGGAAATATTTCTGTCCGCATGGCTTCCAGAAATATTTCCCTGGCACTGTACGGGCATATGCTGATTTTAGTCCCGCATATTATGTGTTTTCATGCTTTCGGTTATAAAGTGTAAAAGGGAGTGTTCCTATTGGGTGGGAAAAGAAAAATTTTATCGGGATTGTCCGTGAAAATTGTATCAAATCATTTCGCGTTTTTCAATTGGTTTTGTTTCTGGTCGGGAAAATATACTTTTTCGTCAAGGCTACAGGGAATCTGTACCAAGCCCATCCCTTAACTGAAAATTCCGTCTCGCATATTGACTTGGATGACCTGCTTTATTATAATATAATCAAATCATCGAAACCGAAAGGGAAGGTTTCAACCAGACATTGTGGAGGAGGGATTGGTATGAAACATAAAAGGATATTGCTTGCGGTTGTTTTGTTTGTTGTTTTGCTTTCTGCTTTTGGCTTCCACGCGGTTTATTCTTTTAATCATAACGGTCTTGACCAAGCATTGGTGGGGCTGGTCAAAGAGGATGGGTATCCCGGCTGGGATCATTGGAATGGCAGTGAAAAGGTTTCCGGGTTGGAATGTGATATTGTGAGTAAAAGAGGGCTTTATATTTCGAAAATATATTTGGTGGAACGTGCAGGCCATTACCAGATTCGTTTCCGGGTTGGCTGCGGGATGCCTTTTATGCATCCGGAGCTGTTAAGTGATACATACTGGATTTTGGAAGATTCGGAAGGAAACCGTTACACGGAAAAGATGGTGGCTTATATGGAGCGGATTGCGGGTTTTACTTGTATCAATGTAACCTTGGTGTTGGGTGAAGAATTCGCGGATTTGTCCGGAAAGGAACTGAATGTTACGGCTGTTTGTTCGGAGGAAGGAAATGCGCAGGCAGATGTGGAAAACAGCTATGCCCATTGTAAGGCCAAGCTTTTGATCCCATAAGAAAGACCTGGAAAAATGGTGAAGTGTGGTGAGATAGAATCATGGAAATGACAAATAAAAGTATATTACAAATTGCAATGCAGCAGTCCGCAGTGGATGCAAACTGTGCTGCCGGGGATTTTATGCGGGAAGAAAATGTCATTGTCCCTTCCGTGGCAAATCCCGGTGCAAGGAAGTACCTGACCCTTCCGTTTGACTGTAACCTGATTTCTTACGGCAATAATGTTGTTGCCTCCATAGACGAGAAGTACCGTGACATGGTATCCGGCTATATCAGCCGCTTCCCGGCCGAACATTGTTTTGAGACCCCGAACCTGCATGTGTTAAACGACGCGGTGCAGAAAGAGGGGTTACGGGTTTGTTTTATGGCAGAGTATTACCTGCCGGATCTTTTGAGTTTAAAAGCGCTTCCCTGCCCTTATGAGTTAAGGGTTTTGCATCCGTGCGATTTTTTGGGGCTCTACACCGGCGAATGGGGCAACGCGCTGTGCAAAAAACGCAAGGAACTGGATGTTTTGGGGGTCGGGGCGTATGACGGCACGAAACTGGTCGGGCTTTCCGGCGCTTCGGCGGATTGCGAAACGATGTGGCAGATTGGGATTGATGTGCTCCCGGAATACCGCAGGCAGTATGTTGCGGCGGCGCTTACAAGCCGTCTGGCGCTTGAGATATTAAAGCGGGGGAAGGTTCCGTTTTATTGTGCGGCGTGGTCAAATATCCGCTCGGCGCGCAATGCCATCAGGAGCGGGTTCCGGCCGGTGTGGGTGGAGTTGGATGTGAGGGGCAGGACCTTCGTTGATGAAATAAATGGGGTTTTGCAAAAAAAGCAGGTATAATCCCGGAAATGAAATTGCAAGCGGCAATGGGGGCGTATTACAACAATCGGAGGATTTGAGATGGTAGAATTTCGGGAGGGAACGCTTGAGAGATGGTAGAATTTCGGGAGGGAACGCTTGATACATTGATGGAACGGTTATGCGGCAGCATATCCAGCTTTGACCCGGAATGGGTAAAGCGCTGTGTACCTTCAACAGAAGAACAGATCCGGCGTTTACAGGATATTTTGGCAGAGCACCACTATACGATACCGGCTGCCTATCTTTATTATTTAAGAAGGATGGGGCAGGATGACGGCGGTTTGCTGGAAAATGAATGGGATGGCTGCGAGGTGGATATTGGTACGGTTTTGAAGAACGCTTATGATTATCACCGGGAAGAGTTAGAAGAAGGTTTGCTTCTTTTTTCTGCCCATTGGGCGGATGCAGATTCTTATATGAAATTATCCGCTGCAGATGATAATCCAATGGTCACAGACCGGGCGGGCATCCATGTTACGGAAAGCTTTGAAAAATATCTGTTCCGGAAGGCGTTTCTTATGTACCGGGAAGGCTTTGCGCATAGAGCGTAT
>CAYMGZ010000140.1:4599-7459 GCA_964390095.1 uncultured Lachnospiraceae bacterium
ATCTGTCTGCGATCACGATGAGAGAAAAAAGAAGGATGCTTGCAGGACATGTCCGTTTTGTGGGGACACGGTGGAAGAACGTATGGATTGCATCGCCCAGATGGCAGAAACTTACGGCTTAAAAAAAGCATGGTTCAGCGACCAGACGCATTTTATTTGCTATAATTCAAACTATGCTTTTGAAATAAGTGTATGTGAAGGATGTTCTGTTGCTTTTTCATGTAATAACAATAAATTGTGGAAACAGGTGAGGTATTCAATAACTTTATTCCCTGAATTTTTTTCGTATTTAAGTAAATTTTGAAGCATAGAAGTGATGCTGTGAAAAATAAATTTTTCCCGGTTTTGGTATTTGGGGCATGATCAACCTCATGGAGAGGTGCGGCAACCCCGGCGCAAACTATCCCAGAGTGGAATCATGCCCACGGACGGTCCCGGTCCGCGCGAAAAATGCGGAATATCCTTAGGAAAGCGGTTTTTCATGCGCCGCAATGATACTCCGGATCACCTCAAACAGATGCGGCTTCAGCTCGGCCAAGCCCACCGGGTCCTCATAAAGGATTGCGCTGTAGCAGGTGGAACTGACCAACTCAATAATTAAAAACAGCATAATCTCCGGGTCGCGGATCGGGACATCCGCCTCGGCAACCATCCGCTCGTAGACTTTCCGGAAATCAATATCTTCATCAGCGCCCGTGATCAGGGCATTTTTAAAAATCCCCCAGCTTAAGTTCTTGTTGATGAGGTTTAACAGCGCCTGGTTTTCATTGAGTTGGTCGAGGATATGGTCGGCGATGAAAACGATCTTATCCGTAAGCCTTTTAAGCCCTGCCGCCTCGAGCGCCTCGGCGGCTTTTTTAAACACCAGGCTTGATTCATGTGCAATCAGTTTGTTGCGGATATCGTACTTGTCCGTGAAATATAGGTAAAAAGTCCCCTTGGCAATCCCGGAGGCTTCCGCAATCTCGGAGATGGAGGTCTTGTTGATGCCCTTGGTCGTAAATAGATGGAACGCGGTGTTTAACAGCGTTTCTTTTTTTTGTTGTTTGTTTAGGTCTATCTTGGTCCCCATAGGATAATTCCTCCTCCCCCTCATGGATCTGTGGATGTGCCGGCGCAAAAAAGGCTGCTGGGCCTGCCGCCAAAAAATTGCACCGTTGTCCTTCCGTTTCGTCGGACGGCAAATCAGCGCAGGTATAATGCCTTGCGGACATTATACCATACCCGATTCCCACTTTGCAAGGCATGTTATGCCATAAAATACCCGTCCTTTTCAAAAGAAATTCTAACGATTCTAAACAGAAAATTAAATAATGACCAATGGTCAATTTTGGTATTGACTAACGGTCATTTTCATGGTATGATACCGCACAGATAGAAAATGACCAACGGTCATAAGGAAAGGATGAAGAAAAATGGTGAGTTTTGGAAAGAAAGTTGTGAAGTACCGGATCCCGATTTTCGTGGTCAGTATCCTGCTGCTGATCCCTTCCGTGCTCGGCTATGTCAACACGAAGGTAAATTACGACATACTGTATTACCTGCCGGGGGATATCGACACGATGGTGGGGCAGGATATCCTGCTTGAGGATTTTGGGAAGGGTGCGTTTTCCATGTTCATGGTGGAGGGCATGGAGAACAAGGATGTCTCGGAACTAAAGAAAAAGATTGAGCAGGTAGACGGCGTGGATTCGGTCATCTGGTACGACAGTATCCTGGACATCAGCGTGCCGATGGAACTTTTGCCGGAAAAACTGCTTGATGTTTTTAAAAACGGTGACACGACGCTGATGGCAATCTTTTTTGAGGATACGACCTCCGCTTCGGAAACGATGGAGGCGATCGAGGAGATCCGCAAGATCGGCGACAAACAGTGTTTCCTTGCCGGGATGTCCGCCGTGGTGACGGACACAAAAAATTTGTCGGATTCGGAAACGCCGATCTATGTGATGATCGCGGTGCTGCTTTCCGTGTTGGTGCTCTCCGTCACGATGGATTCCTTCCTTGCGCCGTTTTTGTTTTTGCTCAGCATCGGCATGGCGATCGTGTACAACCTCGGGACCAACTATTTCTTCGGCGAGGTTTCCTACATCACGAAAGCGTTGAGCGCCGTGCTCCAGCTTGGTGTCACGATGGACTACTCGATCTTTTTGTGGCACAGCTACAAGGAGAACCAGGGGCGTTTCCCGGATGATAAGAACCGTGCGATGGCGCATGCCATCTCGAATACGTTGACTTCCGTGGTGGGCAGCTCCATCACGACGGTCGCAGGCTTTATCGCCCTGTGCTTCATGAGCTTTACGCTCGGCAAGGATCTTGGGCTTGTCATGGCAAAGGGGGTCGTGTTCGGGGTGGTCGGGTGTATCACCATCCTCCCGGCAATGATCCTGATTTTTGATAAGGCGCTTGCAAAGACGATGCACCGCCCGCTGATCCCGGATATCGGGAAATGCGCGGGATTCATCACAAAGCATTCCTGGGTGTTCGTGGCGCTGTTTTTGGCAATCCTGTTCCCGGCGCTGTATGGCTACACGCATACCGATGTATATTACAACCTTGACCGGACGCTGCCAAAAGAACTGGCGAGCATCACCGCAAACGAGAAGCTGGAAAAAGATTTCAACATGAATTCCATCCATATGGTACTTGCGGATTCCTCGCTTGACGGAAAGACGGCGGCGGATATGCTTTCGGAGATTGGCCGGGTGGACGGCATTTCCTTCGCGCTTGGGTTTGATTCCTTTGTGGGAGGTGCGGTGCCGGGGGATTTCTTCCCGGGGGAACTGACCGAAAAGCTAAAGGGTGACCGTTACCAGCTGATGTTGGTTGCATCGGAATATAAAGTGGCCTCCGATGAGGT
>CAYMGZ010000141.1:0-7420 GCA_964390095.1 uncultured Lachnospiraceae bacterium
GCACGCTCTTTTTGAACCCGTCCAGGAAACTATGGTCACCAAGCACACAGTAATACAGGGAATACATCCCGAAAAAATTGGTTAAAAAACAGAATAGGAGGAAAACAACGCAAAAAACAGCGCCCACGGGCTCTTTTGCCACCGTCCTTGCAATATATGCCGGCACCTTAAGCTGGACCGCGAAAATAACAAGCATCGGCGAGAGCGTGACAAGTGCGTTCAACAGGGAAAATAGCAGGATTGCCCCCTTTTGTTTCTGCCGCAGAAGATACCTTGTCTCCCGCAACCCCGGGAACAGGATCTGTACGACGGTTACTTTTCTTGCCTTCGCAACATCCTGATAAAAAACAATCAGGGAGATGGCCTCCACAAGGTAAAAGACCGACCCGGCAAAAAGCAGCAGAAAAATAAAAAGAAGGGTTGCCGGGTGGCGCACAAAACGCGCCAGGTTTTCAAGGGTCAGGTAACTGTAGCCTGTCACTTTTAAAAGCAGGCGGAACATGGCGGTGCACATCGGGTAAAAAATCATTACAAAAGCCGCCTTATAAAGCAATTCAAAAAGAACCAATGCCCGGATATTTTTCTGCTTTTCCCCATATGTCCCTCTCTGTTCCACGTCCGATTCCTGATCCTTTCACATTTCGTAATATTCCGTACAAACAATCCCCTGGTCATAATCGCCAAACCCACGGCCAAAGATTGTCATGCCCCCGCAGTTTTTCGTGTCCTTGGGCACGGAGATCTTAAATGTAATCTGCGTTGTATAATCAATCCCCAGCGCATCAATGGTCACGTCGCTGATTTTGGAACCGCCATCGATAAAGGTTCCTTCCCCCGTTATGGAGAGGGTCTTTAGCAAGCCATACTGGTTGCAGTTAAAAGGCCACCAGGACGGCGTATGGTGCCCCCTGCGGCTTCCGTAATCGCCGGGGCTGATCCATTTCCCAACCGGCACCCCCGCAATCTCAAAATAAATATCGGACGGGAAATCCTCGTTGTACCCAGGATACTCGGAGGAAAGCTCCATCGAGAGGGTCAGCATCACAAGGCGTTCCCCCGGCCTTAGGTGGTTTGGCAGGTGGTAGAGGACATAACCCGTCCCGATCCAGAAAACACCCGCATCGTAGTGGTTCGGGAACATAAAATATTTTGGCATGTCAAATTCCCCGATGATCTGCTCGCGTGTCGCAATCCCGCAGGTCGGGCTCACCTCGCACGCGTGGTAGGCACCGACCGGGATGTCATCGGTATAAAAATTCTGCCCCTGCGGCCGGCCAGGGCTCATGTCGATTGTGATCTGGCTGTAGCATGGTTTGCAGATTTTGCAGGTCCCCCGGATACCGGGGACTGTCTGCACCCTGACTAGGCCCGCCTCAATCAGCCGCTCCACATGCATCGAGACGGCGCTGTTGGTAAGATTTAACCTCTTTGCGATGTCATCCAGTTTCCAATCGCCCTCCTCGTAGAGCAGCTCCATGATCCGCACCCGCATTGGTGCGCTCAGGGCTTTCAATACCGTCTGTGCTTCCTGCATCGATTTAAAATGTTTCATGTTCCCCCTCTTAAATACTCTTCAAACTCTGCCATTGTCATCAAAATCTTCCTTGGCTTTGTGCCTTCCTCCGGACCTACGACCCCTGCCGCCGTCAATTGGTCCATAATGCGGGCCGCACGGTTAAATCCGACCTTGTACACCCTCTGTAACATGCCGATGGAGGCTTTCTGTTTCTCGATAATAAATTTCCCCGCCTCCGCAAAGTAATCATCGTTGCCGTCACCGCCACCGGCCGCCCCACCGTCGCCGCCGCCCGTGGCTGTCATGATCCTCTGGTTGACTTCCTCATTGTAGTTGTTTGCCCCCTCCGCCTGCTCCTTTAAAAAGTCCACGACGGCGCTGACTTCGGCATCCGACACAAACGCACCCTGGATGCGCACCGGTTTCGGGTAACCGGACGGGAAGAACAGCATGTCGCCTTTCCCGAGCAGGCGCTCCGCCCCCACGCCATCCAAAATCGTCCGGGAATCCACGGCGGATGTCACGGCAAATGCCACGCGCGACGGCACGTTTGCCTTGATCACGCCGGTAATGACATTGACGGAAGGTCTCTGGGTCGCGATGATCAAGTGGATCCCCGCCGCGCGCGCCATCTGGGCAAGGCGGCAGATCGCATCTTCCACCTCGTTTGCGGATGCGACCATCATAAGGTCGGCAAGCTCGTCCACGATGATGACGATCTGCGGCATAGGCGGGAAGGCAGGGTTTGGCTCGTCAAACCCCTTCACTTTCTCATTGTAGCCGTTTAAGTCACGCACGGAAAGCGCCGCAAACTTCTGGTAGCGGTCCGTCATTTCCGCCACGGCCCAGTTTAAGGCGGCACTCGCCTTTTTCGGGTCGGTCACGACCGGGATCAAAAGGTGCGGGATCCCGTTGTACACGCTAAGCTCCACAACCTTCGGGTCCACCATGATCAATTTGACATCCTTTGGGTCTGCCTTATATAAAATGCTCATGATGATCGTGTTGATGCAGACGGACTTGCCCGACCCTGTTGCGCCCGCAATCAGCATATGCGGCATTTTTGCGATATCGGAAACAACAATCTGGCCGCTGATGTTTTTCCCGACCGCGAATGCAAGGCGGGATTTGTGCTTTTTGAATTCCTCGCTCTCAATCAGTTCCCGCAAAATAACAGGGGTATTTTCCTTGTTCGGCACCTCGATGCCGATGGCTGCCTTGCCCGGGATGGGTGCCTCGATGCGGATATCCGTCGCCGCAAGGTTCAGCTTGATGTCGTCGGAAAGTTTCGTGATCTGGTTCACCTTTACGCCCTGTTCCGGCTGCAGCTCATACTGCGTGACGGTAGGGCCGCAGCTGATGTTTGTGATCGCAACGCGCACGCCAAAACTCTGTAAGGTGCTCTGGAGCTTTGCCGCCGTTTCCTTCAGTTCCCGCTCGTTCGCACCCTTCCCCTTTACCGGCTGTGCCAGAAGGTCGATCGGCGGGAATTCATATTCCTTTTCCGGCACAACCGTCGGCATCAGGATGGTGTTTGCGGGAAGGATGGTTTCCTGTGGGGCGGATGCGGCACTTGCCCCGGATGTCTTTAGGGCGGCGGCATCCGCCGCCCTGCCCTGCCCCGGTGCGGCCGGCATTGCCGTGTTGTCCGGCACCGTTGATCCCATGTCATCGAACATTTGTTCTTCTAAAGGATCCGCAGAAGTCTCCTTAAAAAGCGCCGGTCCCGATGGCACCGGTTCCTCCTCCACGGACATATCCGGCCAAAAAATCGGATCCCCCTGCGCAAGGACGGTTCCGCCCTCCTCCGGATATGCCGCCTCCATAGGAATGGCATTTTCTTTTTCATCTGCATCCCCGGACGGCTCATCCCTTTTTGCAAGTTCCACCGCGGATGGGTCAATCCCCGCATTTGCAAAAATCATGTCCGCACTGACCACAAACCCGTCCTCCCCATCTTGTTCTACAACCGTAGTATTATCCTGGGCAGGCAAAACCTCCTCTTTTGTTTCCTCAGCTTTTTCCGGTTCTTTTTCGGATAGCGGTGCCATCGGCGGGATCAGCGGTTCCTCATCGCCATACAGTGCCTTGTGGATCAGAATCACATTTTTGCCCTTGACGGTCGCGCCATCCTTGGAGACATTCACATCGTAAAAATTCCGTTCTACAGGTATCGTATCAACAGGTGCGGCATTTTCTTTTGCGCCGCCAAACTTGCGCTCTAACTCCTCCTCGTAGTATGAAACAGGGGGCTTTTGGGATACCTCCTCCTTCTGGTAATCCCCGGTGATTGTAATCTCCTGCACAGGCTGCATTGGCGGCAATTGTGGCGGCGATTGTGGCGGTATCGGCGCGGCTTCCTTTTCGGTGGCCGGAGGCATGTCCCCTCCCTTTGCCCCTTTTTTCCCCCTGGCTTTTAAGGCATCCACAAAACGGATGGGTTCCTCTTTCGGGAACGTTGCATGTTCCGTCTTCCCTTTCCCTGCATCCACCCCTTCCTTTTTCGGGAATGTGATGATGCGGGGCTGCTGCGGCTGTGGCAGGTACGGTTCCTCATCATACGCTTCCTGCCCTTCCTGATAAACATCCTGCCTCCATTCTTCCCTGCGTCGGTTCTGCACCACACCGTCCGCCATGTTCCGGACGTAGGCAAAAATTTCCTTCCCGGTCACAAGCATCAGGCAGATCAACATCAAAACAACCAGGATCACGGCCGTCGCCACAACATCAAACAGCGGACAAAGCAGTTTCACCAAGGTCCCGCCCAAAATACCGCCACCGCTTTTTGTTTTGGCGGATGCAGTAAAATATCCCGCCCATTTCAATTCCGGGTCATATGAGCCAAGCAGCTCAACCAGCGCGGCAAGGCATACAAAAAAAGCTACCGTGCACCAAAGTTTACGCCTCGCAATGCGGTTTTTGCGGTTTGACAGCCCAAATGCAACACCAAAGAACAAAAGGAACGGGAAAAAATACCCGAAGATCCCAAACAGGCCAAATGTCAATGTGTTCAGCCAGGTCCCGACGGTTCCGCACAGATTGATGTAACTTAAAAAAAACAGCAGGGAAACAAGGAGTGTCACGGCCAATACAATTTCTTCCTTCATCGAATCCGAGAGCCTCTCCTCCGGATCCACCTGCCGCGCGTTCCCTGTATTTTTCTGACCGGTCCCCGCCTTTTTCCCCGTGCGGGGAACGGTGCTTTTTGCCCCCGCCGCGCCCGTACCCTTTTTTTTCGTACCTGCCGTCTTTTTATCTGCCGACTGCTTCCCTGCCCCCGTATTTTTCCCCCTTGCCATCTTCTGGTCTGCCATGAAACAAACACCCTTTCCAAATCATCCTGAAAACCAACGCATACCACGGCCCACCCGTGGTACTACTCCATGAAAACAAAAAACCGGATTCCTGCACCTGCAAAAACTTTCCACAAAAACACCTTTGCACCATTTCCGAATCACAAACAAAAATACCCAAGCACAATCAGGCCAAGCACAACCCGGTACCAGCCAAAGACAATAAAATTATGCTTCCGGATATAGCTCATCAGGAAACGGATCACAACAACCGAGACCGCGAACGCAACCAACATGCCTGTCACAAGGATCATCAGCTCATTGCCGCTTAGGGAAAATCCATTCTCCACCCCGAATTTCACGCTTTTAATCAGGCTCGCGCCCGCCATCACCGGGACTGCAAGGAAAAACGTAAATTCCGCCGCCACCGGCCGCGCACAGCCAAGTAACATCCCGCCGATGATCGTCGCCCCGGAGCGCGAAGTTCCCGGGATCAGCGCCAGAAGCTGGAAGACACCGATTAAGAGTGCATCCTTGTAGGTCAGCCGGTCAATGGACGTAACCCTTGGATGCTCCCCGATCTTCTTTTTTTCCAGCACGATGAACAAAACACCGTACAGGATCAACGTGATGGCAACGACGGTCGGGTTCATTAAAAGTGCGTCAATCTCATCATCAAACAACACCCCGATCACACCCGCCGGGATACAGGCGACAAAAATCTTAAACCACATCGAAAATTTATCCTTGCAGATAAAATGCGGTTCTTTTGCCGAAAACGGCCAGAGCTGCTTAAAATAAAGTACGACGACCGCAAGGATTGCCCCGAGCTGTATCACCACAAGGAACAGTGCCTTAAACTCTTCCGAAATATCCATCCGGATAAATTCATCCACAAGGATCATATGACCGGTACTGCTGATTGGCAGCCATTCCGTAATCCCTTCCACGATCCCTAAAAAAACTGCTTTGAACCATTCCAAAATATTAAATTCCATGAAAGACCTCCAAGTAAACGGCGCGCGGCATTTCCTTTCGTTCCGGCCATCGGTACTGCCAAAAGGCAGCAACTTTGGCATAGAAAAGTCCGCGCACCCCTTATACGAATTTTATCCGGTAAAAGTATAGCATATTCTTGGAAATTACGCAAGAACAAATGTTTTTCGTAGCACAATGGGCGTGCGCGGACTGATTTACAGACCTTTTTACTGTCTATTCTGTTTTTAATTTACTTTTTAGAACTATCTATCATGAACAGGAAACCAAATTTCAAAGAACTTCCACCTCAGCCACAACCTTCCGGATTCCGTCCGCCACATCCCGCTCCCCTGCCACATGGAGCACCGGCAACCCGTCCACAGAAAAATGTACCCTGTGGTAAGTGCTGCAGCGGCAGTTATATTTCCCACGCTCCTGCGCATGGTAAGCAACCATCCATCTTCCGTCCTCATCCCGGAAAAAGGAATTGTGCCCCGGTCCCTGGATTCCGTCTATAAATGTAGAACGAAGCATCGGGGACGGAAGTTTTTTCCAGGAACCAGGTTTTAGAAGATCCGCCCCGTCCTTTGCGACAAGATACCCAACCGCGTAGGAGTAGCCGCAGGCATCCCCGCCGGAGTAAGCAAGATAGATCCTGCCATCCGCGTACAGGGCATACGGTCCCTCGTTATTGATTGTGCCTTTTGTATTTTCCCAGCCAAAAAGCGGTCTGGAAAGCAGGACCGGCGGGGAAGTGAGCACCCACGGCTTTTCCTCATCGGCCGTTGCAATCCACAGCATGGAACCCGTGTCCGCATCTGTCCCGATGCCACGGCGGTATGACCATACCAGATATCCCTGCCCACCCGAGTGGACCCATGTCATGTCAAGTGTAATCCCATCCTGCGCGAGTGGCCTGCCGTCCTGTTTCACCACCCGCACCGGCTCATCCCAGTCTTCGGCGCGGATGATCTTTCCGCCTTTTTTCAATTTCATAAAATGGCACTGCGGTCCCCACGCCGACCCGCTGACTGCAAATATAATGTAAGGCACACCGCCAATCACATGGAATTCCGGTGCCCAGAAAGTCTGCGAAAGACCCTTTTCCCGATTTTGCGCGAGGATGCAGTATTCCTTCCCGTCCGGCGCAAACAGCCCTTTTACGGTATCCGCCCTGCGGACAAAGATCCCGATATCATTGACATTGTCGTTTGTCGCAAGGAAATACCACGCATCTTCCCAATGGAAAATAACCGGGTCCGCGTACCCTACGGCAAGCGGGAACTCTGGCGATACCGCACGGATTTCCCCGTGCACTTTTGCCGTAAGGCCCGGTTTTAACGCCCTGACTTCCCCCTCATCCCAGAAAATCCTCTTCTCATCCACGGAGCCGTCCGAGTAAGTCACTTTTGCCATGACCTCCGAAAGTTCTTTCGTGTCCTTTATGGAAAATTTTTCCGGATAATCGGCGCGCACGCTGCAAAGCGGAACCCAGCGCGCTCGGATTTTTCCGCACAGCGCATCCGGAAGCGAAAGGGCGGTATCCCCCTTCAAAAAATAACCGGAATATTCCGCGCGGGAAACTTCCCGCTGCTCCGAAAAATCGACAAAATCCGCCGTTTCCCACAAAAGC
>CAYMGZ010000142.1:0-5217 GCA_964390095.1 uncultured Lachnospiraceae bacterium
GCAAGATCACGGGGGCAGAGTTCTTGGTTGCTGCCCCGACCGATATCACGGAAGTGGAAAAACGCGCGTTCTTTGACCTTGTGGCAAGCTCGAACGCGAAGGCGAAGAAGGTGCGCATCGTGGAAAAACCGATTGCGGACGCGCTCGGGGCGGAACTTGATGTCATGACCGCCCACGGCGTGATGATCGTGGACATCGGGGCGGACACGACCGAAGTTTCCATCATCTCGCTCGGCGGGATCGTCCTAAGCAAGCTGATCCCGGTTGGCGGGAACAAACTGGACGAGGCGATTATTTTGAATGTGAAGAAGAACTATAACCTTATCATCGGGCAGAAGACGGCGGAGACGATCAAAAAGCAGCTTGGCTGCGCGCTGCCGCCAAAGGAGGAGAAGACGGTAAAAGTTTACGGGCGCGACGTGCTCTCCGGGCTGCCGATTGAGAGGGAGATTTCCGCAAGCTTTGTGTATGAGACCATCGCGGAATATATGCACAGCATCATCGATGCCGTGCGCATCATCCTTGAGAAGACACCGCCGGAAATCTCGTCGGACATCATTGATTCCGGCATTTACTTAACGGGCGGTTCCTCCAATATTTACGAACTTGACAAGCTGATGGCGCAGGAGACGGAACTAAATATCAACATGTGTGAGGACCCGGCGAACACGGTGGTCAAAGGGGTTGGCCGCATCATCGAGAACAACAAGCTTTCCTCGCTTGCCCTCACGCTAAAGCAGACCTATTACGGAGGCTGATTACATGAGGGTGAGGCGTAAACAGAAAATAAAGTTTAAGATGCGCCCAAAGCACATGTTCTACGGACTGACGTTTTTATGTTTGATGCTGATTTATATTTCCTACCGATACAGCGACAAACTGCTCCCGTTTAAAACAAGCGTCGGGAACCTGATCACCCCGATGCAAAACGGCATCAACACCATCGGCACATACCTGACGGAGCAATTGGAGCTGTTTGAGAGCAAAAAAGCATTGCAGGAGGAAAATGAGGCATTAAAGGCTGAGATTGAAAGTTTAAAAATCCAGAACAGCGTGCTTGTCTCCAACAGCCATGAACTTGCGGCCTTGCAGGAACTTTACGAGGTTGGGAAGAAATATTCGGATTACCCGATGATTGCGGCAAGTGTGATCAGCCGGGATACGAACGGTTATTACAGTTCTTTTGTCGTGAATAAAGGTTCGGATGATGGGATCAAAAAGGATATGAATGTTATCGCCGGGAACGGGTTAGTCGGGCTGGTGACGGAGGTCGGCAGGAATTACTGCCGCATCCGGGCAATCATTGATGACATGAGCTATGTCAGCGGCATGTTTTTAAAGACTTCGGATACCTGTGATGTCAGGGGGGATCTTGAGCTTTTGGACAGCGGCTACATCCGTGTGGAAGGGATTGGCCTGAACGCGCAGGTGGAGGAAAACTATGAGATTGTCACATCCTATATCAGTGACAAGTACCTGCCGGGCATTTTGATCGGCTATGCAAGCAACATAGAGGTCGATGCAAGCAACATGGCAAGGACGGCATACCTTCTTCCCGTCGTTGACTTTGAACATATTGAAAATGTGCTGATCATTACACAGCTAAAAGAAAGAATGGAAAATGACTCCGAGTAAGAGGTAGTTTTGTGATTCGTTGCATTGTTGTTTTTTTGGAAATAATTTTTTGCTATCTGCTGCAAAGCTCCGTGTTCCCGTATTTTGAGCTGGCGGGCGTGGTACCCGATATCTTGCTCATCCTCGTTGTTTCCACGGCGTTTTTCAAAGGGCAGAATGCGGGAGTCCTTACGGGGTTTTTCGCGGGGCTTTTGATGGATTTTTGTATCGGGAATTATTTGGGGATCTTTGCGATATTTTACATGGTGATCGGATATTTCAACGGCTACGCGGCAAAGATTTTCGACCGGGAAGATTACCTGCTGCCGCTTGGGCTGACGGCGGTCAGTGAACTGGTATATTGCTTTTTGTACTATGTTTTCATCGCGCTCCTGAATGGACGGCTGAATCTTGGTTATTACTTTGTCAGGATCATTGTCCCAAGGGTTATCTACACGATGTTTGCCTCCATCCTGTTTTACAAATTTTTCCAGAGCATCCATCTGTTGCTTTTGCGTTTTGAATATAAGGAGAAGAGAAGTGTTTGATATTTTTTTGGAAAAACTGAAAAAAGTGCTCAATAACCGGACGGTCCCGCTTTTGGCAATTTTCCTTGGGGTATTCTTTTTCCTGGTCCACCATGCGTTCCAGATGCAGATTGCATCCCAGGGGGCGGATGAGTATGCGGACATGGACACAAAAAATACGCAGGAGCGTGACATCACAAGCACGCGCGGCAATTTTTACGACCGCAACGGCATACAGCTTTCGGAGAACGTGTTAAGCTACTCCGTCGTCATGAGCAACACGGCGCTCGTGACAAGGAATAAGGACACAAACGCCATGGTCTTGCAGCTTGTGCAGCTGCTTTCGGATTATGGCTATGAGCCGGAGCTTGATTTCGGCATTGACCTGATTAAGGAAGAGACCGCGTCAGGGCCAAAATATTCGTTTGCGTTCAACGTGGAGGGGAACGCGCTTTTGCGCTTTAAAAAGAATGCGTACTGCAAACCTTCGGTGAGCAAACTTTCCGACGCAATGCGGGAGGCAAGCGCCGAGGAGGTGTTTAACTTCCTGCGCTACGGTGACCAGGAAAACGGCAAAATGTTCGAGATCTCTGACGATTATAATATGGAGGATGCCTACAAGATCATGGTGGTGCGCTATAACCTGATGATCTTAAACCCGCAGTGGTCACAGTTTACGCTGGCCACGAACATCGACGAGCGGACCGCCGCCGCCGTTCGTGAGAACATGGCGGACATCCCCGGCATCGAGGTAAAACAAACGATGTCGCGCGTCTATTACGACAGTGAGTATTTTGCGCATATCATCGGCTACACCGGAAAAATCAATGCCTCCGAGTTGGAATCCCTGAATGAGGAGCGCGGGGAGGAAGTTTACAAATCGACCGACGTGGTCGGCAAGACCGGGATGGAAAAGTCCATGGAAGCTTACCTTGCGGGGGAGAAGGGTGTGGAACAGCTGACGGTTTCCTCCTCCAACAAGATATTGGAGAGCAAAGTCACGAAAGCGCCCGTTGCGGGCAACGACGTGTACCTCTCGATCGACCATGACCTTCAGGTCGGGATTTACCATATTTTAGAGCGCAACATCGCCGCCATCCTGATCTCAAAGATTAACAACGGCATGAGTTACGGGACCAAGGGGGAGAAAGCTTCCGGCATCAAGATCCCGATCTACGAGGTATACAATGCGCTGATTTACAACAATGTGATTGATATCAAGGCGTTTAAGTCGGAGGATGCATCGGAACTGGAAAAGAGAGTCCTTGGCTATTTCGAGCAGAAGCGTGCGGCAATCTTTGACCGTTTCCGCGAGTACCTCGCAATCGACAATACCGTTACGAACGCGGGCGCGGGGGAGGAGATGGAAGAATATCTTAATTATACCTATGCAACGCTGCTTTCCTCCGAGGTTGGGCTTTTGGTTTCCTCCGCGATTGACCGCACGGACCAGACATATCTTGATTATACAAATGGCAAGATCAGCCTGAGCCGCTTTTTGCAGTACGCAATTTCAAGGAACTGGGTTGATTTGTCGAAGCTTGGGCAGGACGGGGCATATTACGATAACGCGGAATGGTATTCCATGATCGTGGACTATATCCTGGATTATTTCTGTGATGACAAGGAATTCGAAAAAAAGATATACCGTACCCTGATTTTTACAAAGAAATTGACGGGCACGGAAATTTGTCTTTTATTATTTGAGCAGGGTGTGTTAGAATATAATGAGGATGATGTCCGCAATTTAAGAAATGGCAGGGTTTCCGCCTACAATTTCATGATGGAGAAGCTGACAAACCTTGAGATCACCCCGGCACAGCTTGCGCTTGAACCTTGCAGCGGTTCGGTCGTGATCACGGATGTGAAAACCGGCGAAGTGCTCGCGATGGTGACTTATCCTTCTTACGACAATAATATGCTGGCAAATAAGATTGATTACACATATTATTCGAAACTCCTTGAGGACAACGCAAGGCCCCTCATCAACCGCCCGACACAGCAGCGCACGACGACCGGCTCGACGTTCAAACCTTTGATGTCCTTTGTCGGTTTTGGGGAGGGGCGGATATCGACCACCACAAAAATCCAGGACCGCGGTATTTTTGACGAGATTGACCCTTCGCCAAAATGTTGGAAATACCCGGGTTCGCACGGTTCCATCAATGCGACGGAAGCCATCCAGCATTCCTGCAATTATTTCTTTTACCGGATCGGTTATGATCTGTCGCTGGATGCGAAAGGGAATTACAATGATGCGAAAGGGGTTGCCACAATACAGAAATACGCAGCAATGTTTGGGCTTTCAGAATGCTCAGGTGTCGAGGTCTACGAGGATGTGCCGGAGATTTCAAACCGCGACGTGGTCCGTACCTCCATCGGCTACTACCACAATTTCACGCCGACCCAGATTTCAAAATATATTACGACCGTGGCCAACGGGGGTGTCTGCTATAACTTGACGCTCTTAGACCGCGTGATGGATAAGGATGGCAACCTCGTTTATTCCAACGAGCCTTCCATCTACAACGAGATTACGATGTTCTCCTCCTCCCAGTGGCGCGCGGTACAGCTTGGGATGTACAATGTGGTCAACACCGCGACGAACTCCTTAAACCGCCTGTACGGGGACCTTGGCGTGAAAGTTGCCGGGAAGACCGGTACGGCCCAGGTCAGCACCACGCATCCGCACCACGCGCTCTTTGCGGCATACGCGCCGTATGACAACCCGGAGATCAGCGCCATCATCGTCATCCCGAACGGGTATGCGTCCGCAAATGCCGCGTACATCGGCAGGGAGGTCATGGGGCTGTACTTTAACGGCGAGAACAAGGAAGCGCTGCTGTCCGGCGAGATCAAGGCAGGGAACGCAACGACAATCCACATTTCTGACTAATACAATATGCGGAACAAATAAACAGCATCTCTCCGGACAGTACCCCAGCAGGGTTTCCGGAAGCCTGCGGACGGAAAGCATGCTGCCCGTTTTGGGTACTGGGAGGAGAGATGCGGAACTAATAGACAGCATCTCTCCGGACAGTACCCCAGCAGGGTTTCCGGAAGCCTGCGGACGGAA
>CAYMGZ010000142.1:5317-7410 GCA_964390095.1 uncultured Lachnospiraceae bacterium
AGCATGCTGCCTGTTTTGGGTACTGGGAGGAGAGATGCGGAACTAATAATAGGAGGTATCGGTATGGAAAATCCTGTTATCATAAAGGGAAATAAACATGGGATCACAGTATTTCTTGACGCAAAACTTGATTTTGAGACATTAAAAAAACATGTCGAGGAAAAATTCCGGGATTCCTCTAAATTTCTGGGGGAAGCACCCGTTGTACTGGGTTTTGAGGGAAGGCCATTGCTGCCCGACCAGGAGGCGGAACTGATTGATATCATCAACCGGAACTGTGACCTAAAAATCGTCATGATCGATGACCACGACGCAGGGCGGGAAGAACGCTATAAAAAACAGCTGGAAGAAGTCCTGATGGAAATTGACCGGGCACAAGGCTCTTTTTACAAGGGAAACCTGCGTTCCGGGCAGGAAGTCTTTTTTGAGAACAGTGTCGTGATCCTTGGTGATGTCAATCCGGGGGCGCTGGTCATCTCGAAAGGGAATGTCATTGTGCTTGGGGCATTAAAAGGGCAGGTGGCGGCGGGAGCCTATGAAAACGAAAATGCATTTGTGTTTGCGATTGACATGTCACCGGTCCAGATGCAGATCGCAGGGGTCCGGGCGCGCTCCTCGGACGAGCCGGCAAAGGATGGCGACCGGGGGATGAAGCTTGCATTCATCGAGGACGGGCGGATCTGTCTGGAACCCTTAAATAAAAAAATATGGAATGATATCAGATTATAAGGAGGAGAACACGATGGGCGAAGTAATCGTTATTACATCAGGAAAAGGCGGTGTCGGCAAGACGACCACAACGGCAAACGTAGGAACTGGCCTTGCAAAACTTGAGAAGAAGGTTGTATTGATCGACACCGATATCGGGCTCCGCAACCTGGATGTTGTCATGGGCTTGGAGAACCGCATTGTTTATAACCTTGTTGATGTCATCGACGGGACCTGCCGCATCAAGCAGGCTTTGATCAAGGACAAGCGCTACCCAAACCTTTACCTCCTTCCTTCCGCGCAGACAAAAGATAAAACGGCGGTAACGCCGGAGCAGATGAAGAAACTCTGCGACGAGCTGCGGGGCGAATTTGACTACATACTGATGGATTGCCCGGCCGGGATTGAGCAGGGGTTCCAGAACGCGATTGCCGGTGCGGACCGGGCGCTTGTCGTGACGACCCCGGAGGTTTCCGCCGTGCGCGACGCGGACCGCATCATCGGACTTTTGGAGGCACATGAGATGAAGCAGACGCACCTGATTGTAAACCGCCTGCGCAGCGATATGGTAAAGCGGGGGGATATGATGTCAAGTGAGGATGTTGTCGAGATTTTGGCGGTTGACCTGATCGGCATTGTACCGGATGACGAAAACATCGTTATTTCCACAAACCAGGGGGAACCCCTTGTCGGGAATGATACGATGGCAGGGAAGGCATACATGAACATCAGCCGCCGCCTGCTCGGTGAGGATGTACCATATTTGGATTTGAATTTAAAGAAGGGATTTTTTAGCAAACTATTTGGCAAAAACTAAAAGGGAGGATCAGTTATGGCAATGTTTGAGCTTTTTAAAAAGAAATCCTCCGGCGATACGGCAAAAAAGCGGTTGCAGTTTGTGCTCTCTGCGGACCGGGCGGGATGTACACCAGAAGTCATGGAGTGCATAAAAAATGATATTATTGTAGTGCTGAACAAATATGTCGAGATTGACAGTGAAGGGCTTGATATCAGGGTCAACCAAGTGGACAATGAGAACAGCAATGGCGGTCCTTCTCTTTTTGCAAATATTCCGATCAAGGGAATGAAACGCAATTATTAAAGGAATGCTATATGTTAAAAAAGATGTTTAATTTCAAGGAATACAACTTCCGGCATTACCATGTGTCGATCCTGCTAGCCTCCTTTTTGCTCAGCTTTATCGGACTGACGGTGATCGAGGTCGTGCAGGATCCTGTGGACAGGCTGTATGAAAGGCAGATTGTGGGGCTTGCCATCGGGATCGTGGTGGCGCTTTTCGTGTCCTTCATCGACTATCATTTCATATGCACGTTTTTTGTGCTGTTCTACATCTTTAACATGGGGTTGCTCATCTGCACGAAACT
>CAYMGZ010000143.1:0-7390 GCA_964390095.1 uncultured Lachnospiraceae bacterium
TATCATGATATAGATTATAACTATTTGCGAAGAGGATGTCAATGGGGTATAATCTTAACAGAGATTATACCTGTGCCGGTTCGCCGTCTGGCCAAAGAAACCGCACCAAAGGCGCGGGGGAGAATTTCTTTGGCGAACCGTGTGCACGCCCCGCAGGGTAGCATGTCTGAAGGACATGGTATATACTATGCATAAACCCATAGCAGTTAGGATCGGGGAAAAGCAGGAACAAGCCAAAAAGGCATGAATAAAATCAAAACAGAAAGGTTGGTATTATGGATATGGAACAAACAACGAATCTGCAACGGGCAGATGAATGGGACAAAACATTTCCGAAAAGTGAAAAGGTGAACCACCGTAAAGTGACATTCCACAACCGTTTTGGCATTACGCTGGCGGCAGATCTTTATGAGCCAAAGACAGCGGCGGGAAAATTGGCGGCAATCGCAGTGTGCGGGCCGTTTGGGGCGGTAAAGGAACAGGCGGCAGGCCTGTATGCCCAGACAATGGCGGAGCGCGGCTTCCTCACGCTTGCCTTTGACCCTTCTTATACCGGGGAGAGCGGCGGGCTGCCGCGCTACATGGCTTCCCCGGATATCAACACCGAAGATTTCCAGGCAGCGGTAGATTTCCTTTCCGTGCAGGAAAATGTTGACGCGGAAAAAATCGGGATCATCGGGATTTGTGGCTGGGGTGGCCTGGCATTGAATGCGGCAGCGCTGGATACCCGGATTAAAGCGACGGTCGTTTCCACGATGTATGATATGTCGCGCGTCAATGCCAATGGGTATTTTGATTCCGAGGATTCTCCGGAAGCGAGATACACAAAGAAAGCAGCCTTGAATGCGCAGAGGATTGTGGATTATAAAAATGGCAGCTATGCGTTGGGTGGCGGCGTGGTTTCCCCGCTTCCGGAGGATGCGCCGTTCTTTGTGGCGGATTATTATGATTATTATAAGACAGAACGCGGCTACCACAAGCGTTCCTTAAATTCCAACGGAGGCTGGAATGTGACGGGATGCATGTCCTTTTTAAACCAACCGATCCTGCGTTATAGCAATGAGATCCGCAGCGCTGTTCTGGTGATGCATGGGGAAAGGCGCATTCCTGCTATTTTGGCCGCGATGCGTATGCTGCCATGGTAAAGGATAATCCTTATGCGGATAATAAGGAATTGCTGATCATTCCGGATGCAGTCCACACGGATCTTTATGACGGCGGCGGGAAGGGTGCAATCCCGTTCGGCAAGATGGAAGCATTTTTTTTGGAATATCTGCAGTGACAGGCGGGAATCCCAAAGTGATGCTGTAAATTCCGATTTTAAAACGGGAACAGTGTATTTCGTTTATGATTACAAAATAGACCGTGACGGATACGGGTCGGCTTTGCATCCGCCACGGTTTTTTGTTATGGATTATTTCTTCAGTTACGCCTTCGTATCTACCATCCCAGGTCATCCGAAAGCTCTTTTTTAACTACATGAATATGTCAAGCTACTTGTCGTAAGCATTTTATTCGGGCGCATATTGATTTTCGCCTTATGATGGCCGGATTTTCCTGTCTTGTAAAGAAGCGGAAACAAGTTGGATATTTTCGATTTTGCCCATGATAAAATATTTCTAACATCAAACAGGGAAAACCACTGCCTTACCGTGGCGGATGGTCTGGGTGGGCATGGTGGTGGGCAGGTATCTTATGCCGCAGTAAATACTATTTGTGCAAGCTGGAATGGCGAACCAGATCCGTTTCCATGAGGATCGCAACAGGATATTGCGGGTATTGGAAGTTCTTGCGAAAATGGAAGATAGCAGGTATAATAAAGATGATTCCGTGTATGCCGAAAAGCAGCAAAACGGGGAAGCCTGCAATGGTGCGGGGAGGAGGTGACGGCGTGGAAAAAGAATATTGTCCTTATTGTATGAATCCTGTGCAGAAAGGCAAGCCCTGTGCGGTCTGTGGGCTGACGGAGGGGAACTACACGCCGTCGCCGCACCACCTGCCGCCCGGGACGGTGTTAAGGGAGCGCTATCTGGTTGGCAGGGTTTTGGGGGAAGGTGGCTTTGGGATTACGTATATTGGCTGTGATTTGCAGCTGGAATTAAAAGTTGCCATAAAAGAATATTTCCCGATCGACCGCGCAAACCGTGTGGCGGCGGCACAGTTATAAGTATTAGGACACAAAATGTCAATGGGGGAAAGCAGCTTGCTTATAATCCCTCCTGTCCGTTTTGGAATGCATTTTTCAGGAAGGCGTTTTTGATTTTGCTGTATTTCCCACGCGGGATCGGAATTTCTGCCATGCAGGACATGGTGGCGAACCGGTAGGAAATATTTTGCACATAGTCCAAATTGATCAGGTAGGAGCGGTGGATCCGTATGAAACAACTGAATTTTGCTAATTTTTTTTCCAACTCATCCAGGCTTCCGGTACTTTCCAGTATCTTCCCGGAGGCCAGATGGATAAACAAGGTCCGGTGGATTACCTCGCAGAACTCAATTTGTTTGATCACGACCCGGGCAATCCCGCCCTTGTGCTGTATGAGGAAGCTGTTGGTGCGCTCCTGCGCGCAGGATTGGCAGGCGGAGTCCAGGATATGGAAGAAATCTTTTGCATGGATGGGTTTTAGCTGGTAATGGTAGGCATTTACGGTATAGGACTGTACCGCGAATTCGGAGGAGGAAGTCAGGAAGATGATTTTTAAGTCGTTGTCAAAATTGCGTATTTCTGCGGCGGTTTCAATCCCGTTCTGGCCGGGCATAAGGATATCAAGGAACAGGATATCAAACCGGATGCCGCGCTCCATCGTAGTAAGCAGGTCTAAGGAACTGTGGAAAGGCATGGCAATCAGATCCCGGTATTGTTCCAAGCGGTATTGTTCCAAGAGGATCAAGAGCTCGTTTAGGACATTTGGGTCGTTATCACAAAAGGCAATCCTTATCATAGTGCTTTCATTTCTCCTTTCGGTTGGGGTAATAAATATAATATCTGACGTTATGATACCATATGCTTTGCATAAATGACGGTTTTCGCCCCGAAATGTAGTTTTTTTTGTCCTGAATTGTATATAGTTGGCGATTTATTATCGCAGGCTGCGCCGGGCACGGCCGCTCTGCGGCATTTATAGGGACAAAAAAATCCCTGTGCATTCCAGAAACCTGAAATGCGCAGGGATTTTTGATCAATCCGGATTCGCGTTAGTAATGGTACCGTCAAGATGGAGGATGGCGCTGAATTTCACATCCCGGCGCTCCGCCCCGTATTCCACCCTAAGGGTTCCGCGGACATAACCATCCTTCCCGTCCTTTGCGGACATGGTGGAAAAGAGAGGGTCGTTGAGCCAGTAGACGGAAGACCCGTTTTTCACCGCGCCTTGCGCAATTTTAAGAAGGTCGGCTTTTTTTAGGTCGTCTTTGGATTTGGAGGAGGCAATGCGGGCATCAAAGGCATCCTTGATCAATGCCACGTCCGCCTCGATTTTCTTAACCTCCTCCGGGTCGCTGGTATCCGTGGCAGGGATGTGGTACAATACCGTTTCCCCGAACGAGGAATAATTGTAGGCAAGGTCGTTGAAGATGACCTTTGTGGCAATCAGGCCCTCCTTTGTGGTAGTAGCATTGTTCTTGCCCGTAAAAATTACGGTGAACGTATAGCCGCTGTCCTTCGGGAGAAGTTCCTGCAGCGAAGCGGCAAGGGTTTCTTCCGTGGTGTTATTGTCCACAACAACCATGGACGGGCTGTCATGGATCAGGTCGAGAATATCATCGTGATCCAACGGTACCGGTGTTGCGCCCGGTGCCGTTGTAGGGATAGGGCTTGGCGTAGGTTTCGGCGTGACAGGGGCAGGATTTAATATGCCGCCTGTGACCGGGATTGTTGTGAAAACCCAAAACGTATCGCTATTGCTTGCTTTTAGCAAAATACTGATGCGCCCCGTCTCGGTTTCGGTGGCTTTGCGGGAAATCTGAAACGTGCCCACGCTTATGTTTCCATTTGGAACAGCAGCTTTGACGGCGGCTTGTACCTGCGCCTTGGTCGTGCCGTTGCTGGCTGTCATGCCCTTTACCGCGGCAACGGCGGCATACATATCGTTTTTCTGGCCGGTGAGCTTTGGCAGCGTTAATTTTACCGGCAAAGTAAACGACTCGTTCCCCCTGCTGCATTTTATGGTGCCTGTGATGGAACCAGTTGCTTTGGAGGTAGACTTGGTAATGACCGGTGGCTTAAGCCACTCAATAGTATCCGTATACTTTGTCTCTGCCCTCACGCAGGCAAGCACATCCTCCGCTTTCGTGTAATTGCTCACGCAAGGTTCTAACAATGCAAGGGCCTCTTCTGCGAGGATTTTGTCAAGGTAGACGAAGTCAAGGTCCGAAGTGCCCTTTGTATTCAGTTTGAAAAACTCCACGCTGTATTTGAAAACCACCGGTTTGCCGTTTTGCATGATCCCGGAAATTTCCACATCAAATTTATTGCCGCTTTTTATCTTGCCGGAAGGGGTAAATTTAATAATCGTATCGTTTCCCCATTTGCTTACCGTGGACTTGCAGGTTTGTGTTTCCCCGGAAGGGTTCGTTACCTTGACTTTAACGTCGGAACTCTTGGCGCTGAAACGGAAGCGGTTGAGCTGGACGGACCATACCGTCCCATCCTGGAAGAAATCCGTAGGATGGTAGCCTGCGGCAGGCCAGAGGATGGCATCAAAATTGCCCGTGCTGTTTTTGTACGATGGAACATCTTCTATTTCCATCGTGCCATAAAACGTCGTGCTTCCGGTTGCTAAACCGAATCCTGTCTTTTTCATCGCCGGTGCCAACGTCCATAACCGGTGCCCAAGGCTGGTTACCCCTTGGTCGTCAAGGTAGGCTGCAACAGAGCCGGAAAGAAGTGTTGGGGTCATCCCCTTGGCATTGGCATAGACAACGGGGGTCTGATAGAGGTTGCTGTTCTCCGTGGCCGTGCGGGCTATTTTGAAAAACCCGGAATCCATGTCGCCCGGCTGTGAAGGTTTATGTACCAATTCGTTCACGGCTGCTAACAGGACGGCACCGTGCTGTGCCTTGTCGTTCAGGCCGTCATCTAAGGCTACATCGGCGTTCAGCCCCGCTACATATCTGGTAAAGTTAAGCGTATTGACCGCGTCCTCCAGCAGCTCCTGGCATACTTTGCCTGTGCGGTAGGGCGCGATAGTCTGCGGTTCTTCCTCATAGGGCTCCTTGCCCGTGTTGGTAGGTTTTAAGGCGGTCCATCTGGCGTTGAGGTCCTCCTTTTCATGGGTCACGCCAAAGTCGATGACATTTGCTGTATTTCCCGATGTCTCCCCCGAATTCCCGGAAAGGGTGGGGAATGTGTAAGATATGGTGACTTTGGTTGAACTGTTGCGCTTTACGCTTGCCTTTTTGCCGTTTACCGTGGCATTTATGGAGCTGGCTTTGCTTGCGAATGTCTTGTTCACACCGGATTTGATCTCCACCGTGATGGTTACGGTGTATTTTACATTCTCTTTTGCTTTGCCGTTATCGGTATCCCCTTTCCATTTGACGCTTGTGACCTTGGTGCTGGCACTGGACGGCACCTTCGCGTCGGTGGGCAGGGCCTGGCCTTTTTTCGGATTACTCATCGTGATCACGATTTTGTTGACCTTTGTAGCTGCGAAGGCGGTATCCGGCAGCATGGCGGATATCATGCACAGCGCAAGCAGCAGGCCGATCAGACGACGTTTCATAGAATCTCCTCCTTTTTTGTCTTGTTAATACGTTCCAAAGCATTCCTGCCAAGGGATGTGCACGGTTTGGCAGGATGGTGGTTTCCACGCCGGAAGGAAAACCGGCGCTTAGGACCGTGCTTGAATGCTATTATACCAGAAAAGCCTTCCACTTAAAATACAGTGTTGTGAATCGCACGGAAGATGTACTGAATCGTCAGTCTTCTATACAAAAAACACAGTTTATACCATGCATTTATACTGGAAGTTTCCCGGCGGTTGATTTTGTTTTCCGTAATATCGTTTGCTTCGCTTGCTGAAATTCCCCCAAACCGTTTATAATAACAGTAAGGATGAATTCTCCGAAACAAAATCAACCATGTTGGTTTGTTTTGCCCGCCAATGCCCCCGATGGGCAAACTGGGCCAACCGACATGGACATCTGAAACAGAAAAGAGGAACAAAAAAAATGGATGATCTGAACTTTGCCCAAAACATCACGATGCTCCGCCGCAGGCACGGGATCACGCAGGAAGCCCTCGCGGATTTTATCGGTGTGACCAAGGCATCCGTTTCCAAATGGGAAACCGGACAGAGCCTGCCGGATATCCAGACGCTGCTTTTGCTTGCCACCTATTATGATGTGACACTTGACGAATTGCTTGGCTACCACCCGGGTCTTTCGAAAATGCAGATCCGCAGCCTCTACCATGATCTGGCGAAGGATTTTGCAACAAAACCGTTTGAGGAAGTATTTTCGCGGTCGTTAAAGCTTGTTAAAAGTTATTATTCCTGCTACAATTTCCTGCTTCAGGTCTGTGTCCTCTGGCTGAACCATTTCATGCTGGCAGCGCCGGAAAGGCAGGGGGAGGTTCTGGAAGAAATTACTAAACTCTGTGCCCGGATTTATGGAAACTCCGGCGACAGCGGCCTGTGCAGGGACGCGGCCGTGCTTGAGGCGATGGTAAAGCTTAGGCAGGGGAAAACGGAGGAGGTCATCGCGGTGTTGGAGGATGTCTGCAATCCGTTCCGTTTCGCGAGGAATGCGGATTCCCTGCTGTTCCAGGCGTATATGCAGGCGGGGGAAACCCAAAAGGCAGATGCGCGCGTACAGCTTAGCTTTTTTGAGGCGGTACTTGTCATGGTTGGCAGCGTTATCAATTATCTTCTTTTGCATACCGGTGAGCTAAAAAAATGCGAGACAATGATTGCCCGGGTGGACGCGGTGCTTGCACAGGGCGGGGTCGGAAGGGCAGGACAGAATGTAGAGGCGCAGTTCCACTACAGTGTGGCGACGGTATACTGCACACATGGGAGGAAGAAGGAGGCGGTTGACCGTCTGTGGCGTTTTGCACGGATTGTAAAGGAAATGGAACAGACAGGGATGCGTTTGTGCACGGATCCGCTGCTTGACCGTCTGGAGGGATGGTTTGAGGAAAACGAACTTGGCGCGGATGCGCTCAGGGACAGCGCGGTAGTTATGGAAAGTGTCAGACAGGCACTGGATTCCCCGGTATTTTCCTGTCTGCCGCCGGAGGAACTGGCGGCAATCCGGGCAGAATTAAATTGAAAAAGCGAGAGAGCGCAGAACTTAAATTTGGAGGACAATATAATGGATAAGATCAAAGAATAATTAACGTTTTTGATTCCGCTCGTGATCGTTCAATTCGGGCTTTTGGCTTAAACCA
>CAYMGZ010000144.1:0-7331 GCA_964390095.1 uncultured Lachnospiraceae bacterium
ACGGATTGTCAGCCTGCGCGTCAAATCACCTTCCCCGCGCCCGATGCCCGATGTGATCTCATTCAACTCGCCCTGCGCCGCAAAGATTGGCCGCACAACACGCACAAACACAATGCCCGCCGCCGCGACAAGCGCCAGGAGGCTGACCACGATGGTGCAGATATTTTCCGTCAGGGATGCCTGGTACACATCACTTAACGTCGCGCGTGCCTGGGCCGACCGGGTTGTAAGCACATCCATCATATTTTCCAATGTGTTTAACATTGCGCTCCCATAAATTTCCAATTCCCCGTTTGCAATGGCATATGCTTCCGCTGTTTTCCGGTCAGCACTCTTGGCGACAAGAAAGAGAATTGCCCGCTTAAACTGCCCATAGTTGTCCATAAGCTCCGTCATCGGCTGCCCACTCATGATTCCAAAATCCGCAAGCATTTGATCCAATGCCTGCTCATCCGCCTTGATCTCCTCCACAATCCGGATCATCGTGTCAAAATCCGTTGCGATAATATGCGTCAGCGCTTTTTTATGTATGTTCTGTGCCGACTTCTGGATTTCGGAAAGCCGCTCAATCCCGGTCATGTAATTGTCCACGATGTTGGATGCGTTGGCGTTTACATTTTTAATGTTCCGGATTGCCAGAATATTGGAAATAATCGATACAATTCCAAGAATAAACATTGGGATCACGATCATCATTTTAATACTGCTATGTCGTTTTTCCATCACTGTCCTCCTATTTAAAGTCCCGCAGAACCCCTCCCAGCACCATCCTCCCGGAAGGTTTTTTCTGTCCGCATGGCCCCCAGAAAAATCCTTCGGCGCTGTACGGGCTTCTGCTGTTTTAAGTCCCGCAGAACCCCTCCCCCCGTGTGTCAATAAAGAGAGGTGATTGCTTTTACCATCTCATCCAAAATATCCTGCAAGTTCCGCCCGTCCGGATTCCCTGCTGCCATGAGCTCCCCAAACTTCTGCGTCGGTGCCCAGTAAGCTCCGCCCACGGACTGGAGGCTTGAAAATTCCGATTGCGCAAGGATGGCTTTGATGGCCGGGGATGCTGCAACCTCCTCGCTGGCCGAAGCCGAAAGGTCGGAAGGTCCCTGCCCCCTCCTCTCAAAACGAAGCGTCTGGTTCTCCCCGTTTGTAATGTAGGCGGCCAGCTTCTGCGCCCATTCCCCCTCTTCGGAATAGGCATTTACCCCTACCATTTTATATCCCGCAAACGATGACATCTGCACCTGCCTGCCTCCGCAGGTATAGGTCGGGAGTTTTGCCGCGCCATAATTTTCGCCCCATGTCTGCGCGACCAGGTTGGCATCCCACACACCGGAAACGCCCGCGACCGCCGTGCCATCCTTCACCTTATCCGCAAACAGCCCTGCCGCATCCAGCGCCCCGCTTTGTGCAATTGCAAGCATCCCCTTTGCGACATCCACACCTTTGATCTCGGTATCCGCCGCATTCCAGTTGCAGACGTTTGACACACCGTCCTCACTTAGCCCGACCGAAAGCCCCGTCTCGCCAAAAAAGCTGTACAGATACCAGCCAGAACTCCAGTCCATCACAAACTTCTTTCCGTTTTCCTGCGCAACGCGCAGGATGCCATCCAGCGTTTCCACGTCCTGATCGCTTAGGTAGGCTCTATTATAATAGAGGAAATAGCCATTGTCCGCCGTCATCGGGTACGCGTACAGCACACCGTTCACCGATGCCGCCTCACAGGCCGCCTCGATATTATTTTCCCTGACTTGTCCTGCGTCGGCCACCGGCGCAAGCACGCCCGCCGCCACCATGACGCGCAGCTGGTCGTCCGCAAAGGCAAACACATCCGGTCCGTCATCGATCGTCCCGAACAACGCGTCCTTACAGCCGGCCTCCCCCTGATACTCCACCGTAATATCAAACTCTGCTTCCCCGGCATGCTGTGCGGTAAATCCCGCAACCAGTTCGTCCAAAAGTTCCGCGTCCTCCTCCGCCCCCCAAAGGGTGAGTGAAACGGTCCCGCCGCCGGAAACCTCCTGCTGTTTTTGCGGCTGTCCTACACTGTCATCACCGCAGCCGCCAAGCCCGCAGACTGCCATGACCCCCGCCAGCAGGATGGCAGGAAACCTCGTTTTCATCATACGATATCCTCCTGATTTTTCATTCCGCAGCCCCTCCTGCCACCAAAACCAGGGAGTGCCTCCCACCCGTTTCACTCCCGCAGACCACTCTGGCGGCATCCGGGGTTTCTGCTCATCTGCATATCCCCGTTTTGTATCCACGTACACAACAAGCGTTCCAAAAAACTTTACATTCTGGTTCACCTGTCACTTCTATGTACTGTTCTTAGTATAACTTATCTGCCACATTTTCTCAATATACTTTGCTGGCCATATTTTTCTGCGCATATGATTGAAATATGCCTAAAATATGGAACATGCAGCCTCCCATGGCCAAACACTTTGTACCCTGGAACTGCTGCACAAAAATGAGTCCGGAAACTGGCATCCTGAAACAGGTACCTTTTTTTCCTTCCTGCATAATATAATAGAAATTATTCGATACACGAAAAGAGAATATTATGGAAATCTATGTCGTAAAACCGGGGGATACCATCGACGCGATTGCCGCCAGAACCGGCACACCGCTCTCCTCCATCCTCTATAACAACCAGCTTACCTACCCGTACCGCCTTGCCGTGGGCGAAGCTTTGCTGATTTCTTACGAAGGGGAGGCGGAGCGGCAGGCCATCTTCACCAACGGCTACGCCTACCCGCATATCAACCAGGATACCCTGCGCCAATCCCTCCCTTACATGAGCGCGCTCTCCATCTTCTCCTACGGCTTTACCCCGGAGGGCGAACTCATCTTCCCGCGCATCGACGATACCTTCCTGATCAACCTCGCGCAAAGTTACGGCGCACGCCCGGTGCTCACGCTCACGCCGATCGACGCTTCCGGCACTTTTAACAACAACCTGATCACCGCCCTTGTGCACAACCCGGATGCCGTCGCCCGCTTAACCGAGGCGCTCGGCGTGCAGATCACCTCGCGCGGCTTTGAGGGGGTGGATATTGATTTCGAGTACATCCTGCCGGGTGACCGCATTGCCTTTGCCGATTTCGTTGCGGCCGTGCGCCGCTCCATCAACGCACTCGGCTTCCCCGTTTCGGTTGCGCTCGCGCCAAAGACTTCCGATGACCAGAAAGGGGTTTTGTATGAAGGGAAAGATTATGCGCTGCTGGGGGAGGCAGCAGATTATGTGTTGTTGATGACATATGAGTGGGGCTATACTTACAGCGTCCCTATGGCTGTCGCCCCCGTTGACAAAGTCCGCCGCGTTGTCGAATATGCCCTCACCCGCATCCCGGCGGCAAAAATCGACCTCGGCGTGCCAAACTACGGCTATGACTGGCCGCTGCCCTACATCTCCGGCACAACCCGCGCCACCTCGCTCGGCAACCTGACCGCAAGGAACCGCGCCGTCGAGAACGGTGTCACGATCCAGTTTGATGAAACCGCACAGACCCCATGGTACACCTACGAAAAAGACGGCATCTCCCACGAAGTCTGGTTCGAGGATGTCCGCAGCTACCGCGCAAAATTCGCCCTTGTGAACGAGTACGGGCTTCGCGGCATCGGTTTCTGGCAGCTCATGCGCCCGAACCTCCCCGGCTTTCTGTTAATGTCCGGAACTTTTTGGATTCAGTAGCCTCCCGCACGGAGCAGTCCTTGCAACCTACCGGCAGATTTGAAAATGAACCTCCAAACGGTTCATTTTCAAATCTGCCGTGTGAACGAACTTATAACCTTAAAATTGCTGCAATCTCTCAGTTCGTTCACACTTTTGCGCGCAATTTCAGCAAAATCTTTTTCTCAAGCCTTGAGACCTGCACCTGGCTGATCCCAAGCGCCGCCGCGACCTCATTCTGGGTGCGCTCTTCAAAATAGCGCATCCGCAGGAGGCGCTGCTCGGATTCCGGCAGGGTATCAAGCAATTCCGTAAGCAGCATATGGTCGAGCAGCCGCTCCTTCTCCACATCACCCGCCTCCCCCGCCCCGGAAAGCCTCCCGGCGGCACCATCCATCCCTTGTACCACTTGGTCAATCATACAAATCTCACTCCCGTCTCCTTGATAAATGGTGCGGTAAATGGAATCCACCTCCGCCCCCGCCTCCATCGCCATCACGATATCCTCGCGCTTAAGCTCGGTTGCGGCGGCAATCTCCTCCAATGTCGCCTCCCGCCCAAGCTTGCGCTCTAACACCTCACAGGCCTGCCGGATTTTCCATGCGTTTTCCTTCATGGTCCGCGACACCTTCACCGGCCCGTCATCCCGCAGGAAACGCCGGATTTCCCCCGTGATCATCGGCACGGCGTAAGTCGAAAACTGCACATCGTAGTCCAGGTCAAACTTGTCAACCGCCTTCATCAGGCCGATGCTCCCGATCTGGAACAAATCGTCCGCCTCACAGCCCCTGCCAAGAAACCTGCGCACAATGCTCCAGACCAAACCGATGTTCTCCACGATCATCTGTTCCCTTGCTGCTTTATCTCCCTGTTTGCACCGCATCAGCAACAAACTCTGGTCCACAGGCAGCCTCCTTTAACCTTGCGCGTTTCCCGGCGATATTTTTTTCTTCATCCGGATCAGTGTTCCCACATCTTTCTGCGAATATACCGTAAGCTCGTCCATAAATGCCTCCATGAACGCAAACCCCATGCCGGAGCGCTCTATATCCGCCCTTGTCGTGTACATTGGTTCCATCGCGCAAAGCACGTCCTCCATCCCGCTTCCCCGGTCCTCCACCTCAATCCACACCTCATCCCCCTGTATCTTCAAGCGCATGCAGATTATGCCCTCCCCCTCCCTGTAACCATGGATCACCGCATTTGTCACGGCCTCCGACACCGCTGTTTTGATGTCCGCCAATTCTTCCAGCGTTGGGTTAAGCTGTGCCGCATACGCCGCCGCGACCATGCGGGCAAACCCCTCGTTTCTTGACTGTGCACAAAATTGTAAACATACCCCATCGTTTATTCCCTTCCCCTGCCATGTATTTTCCTTTTTTTCCCATGCCAGCCTGACCGCTTCGCACGCCTCCCCCGCCAGCAGCTGCCTCTCCCCCGCAATGCTCATCACTCCTTGAATCCGCTCCATATCACTTATCCTCCTTCTCTGCCTGCCCCCACATTATGCGCCTGTCCCCGGCATCCTCTTTTTCTCCAATGCCGCAAATGCCGCCTCCCGGCTTTCAAAACGTGGCATGATCCGGTAGAGCCCGGACAGGGTTAAAATCCGGTCAATCTCCGTTCCCACACCGCAGCAGGCAATATTGCCCCCCTGAAAAATCACCTTCTTGTAGCGCCCCATGATCACGCCAATCCCCGAACTGTCCATAAAATGGATCTCCGAAAAATCAAAGAGAAGGTGCAATGCCCCACCTTGCTCAATCCTCTCATCCGCCTCCTGCCGCACCTGTACGGCACAGCAATGGTCTAACTCCTGCGTCGGCATGATGACAAGCACACAGCCGTGCTGCTCATACCGCGCCGCTTTTTTTGTGTCCTGCTGCCCCATAAATAACACTCCTTATATTAAGTCCCGCAAAAATCCTACTCAGCGCCCTTTTCGTGACCGTGAAAGGGTTTTGCTATTTTCTGTCCGATTCTGTCGAAATGAAAGAAAAGAGGCAGCGCACGCTGTCCTCTTTTCATGTGGTATCTTATTCTCTTTTCCTTCCGTTTTTCTTTCCCTTTATTCTAACCCCATCTCCCCAAGCCTTGTCCTCGTGTAGCCTGCCAGGGTGGAATCCGGGAACTGTGAGAGCAGGAGCCGGTAATATTCTGCCGCCTGCTCATATGCTTCCATTAGCTGGTAAGATTTTCCAAGGTAATAATAACAATAATCTGTATGGAATCCATAGTCGTAAGATGCCTGCAGGTACATAACCGCCTGCCCGTAATCCCCGTCATCGTGCGCCTTGCGCCCAAGGTTATAGGCCGGCTCCGCCACGCGGTCAAAAATATCCTCCTGCATCTTCTGTGCCAGTATTTTTGCATCCGCATTTTCCAGCCGCTCCACATCTATCTTTGCAAGCTTCGCCGCAAGCTCAAGCAGCTCCTCCGGTGTCGCCTCCTCCTTTACGGAAACAACCAGATATTCCTGCACGGCCAAAAACAGGTCATTGTACATATCCACATCATACTCCGGGATCTCGATCCCGGAAAGTTCCCGCTGCGTCTCCTCATACCTCGTCTTCCACAGCTGTGCTTCCTTTTCTAAGGACGTGATTGCCGCCTCCTTGATGCGCAGTTCACTGCTGTAATCCAACTGGTCTTTTTCAAACTCCATGCGGATATTTTTCCGCGCAGTCGGCACAATCAGGAAAAATGTCACCAAAACACCAACGAGCGCACCAACCACAAGCGCAACCCACGCCATGACATTTGGCTTGTCCTCGCTGTAATTGCCCGTGGCCCCGATCCGGACATTGGGAGGCTCCGTGGACAGGCCTTCCCGCTCCCCTGACGCATCCTTTTCCGGCTCTGCCGGGGCAGTGATCTCCTTTAAATAACGCAGTGTTGTCGTGTTCGCCACATCAATCTGCGCCGCATACGTCAGCTGCTTGCGCGCGCGCTCCCGCTCCCCCGTGTGTAGATACAAAAGTGCCAGAAGCTGCCTTGCACGCAGGAAATTCGGATTTTGGCTGACTGCTTTTTTCAGTTGGAGGATTGCCATGTCATCCCCGCCCTGCTTTGCCGCCTCAAGCGCAAGATTGTATTTCTTGATTGCCTGGTTCATCGCATCGAATTTAGCAGGGCTGTCCTGTACTTTTTCCATATATTCATCGGCACGGTTATTCTCCGGCTGGAAATGCTTGCTGACCACCCATTCCCCCAACGCTGCAACGGTCTCGCCCATCTCAAAATAAACAAGCCCCAACAGATTCCTTGCCACAGTATTGCGCTTATTCATTTCCAGGCTTTTCTTTAACATCTCGGCAGCGCCGCTTAAATCACGCACATTTGCCCGGGCCAACCCCTTGTTATAATACATGTTTGATAAGTGTATTATCTTTTTGTATACTGTCAGCTGTGCACCGCAGGAATCACAGTATGTAATCGCCCCACGGATCACATTGCCGCAACGTGGACATATCATGTTTACCTCTTTCCCGTATATCGCGAGCCCACCCGCAGTCTTTGCCAACCAAAAAATCCGGGGGAGCCCCAAAAACTTTTCCCTTATCTTGTTTTCTGTTATCTCACGGATTCTTCTTGTCCTTCAGGATTTTATCCAAAATATCAGAAAGATCCGTCAGGTCATTGTTGTAAATGGCCTCCTCCG
>CAYMGZ010000145.1:0-7276 GCA_964390095.1 uncultured Lachnospiraceae bacterium
TTTTAATGATATTTTTTCAGAAAATTTTTCATTCCCTCCCCCTTCCGGCATGGAACATATCCGCAGGCCTTACCGCCATTCACATTCCAACCTTAAAAACACTGTTCCGGGAATCACCCAGGGATAACTACAGCCCTTTTTCCGATACAGCTTAAAAATAAGATATATCAGGACAGGGTAAAATGCAACAAAGAAAGTGTAAATTTCATGGTGGAAAACCGGAAATTTTCAGAAATAAAATATAAACTCGACAAAACAGGAATTAAATATTATAGTGCTTCCCTTGCAGATTCCCTGCATTTATGTTATGATTCACGAATAAACATATCCATTATGCATCCGAGACAGGAGTACGGCAGAAAAAAAAATCCTGCCGACAAGTTTCCTGCTGCGCCGAAACTTGGGCCATAAGCACTCCACCAAAAATCAGCCGCAGCATGGAGAATTAAAATGCCAAAAAAGAAACCGGATATAAAACCAAACCGTTCCACACTAACCCCAAAAAGACCCACCTCCTTGTTTTTATGCACCAACCTGCTGGCGCTCCTTTCCGCCACCGTAAGCGCATGGAATCTCGGGCGGCAATACCCCCTGATGCGGGAATTTTTCCTCATCTTCCTCGCCTCGGAGGCCGTTTCCCTCTGCCACCTGCTCCTTTTGGGGGTACGTTCCTGCGGACACAAAAACGGAAATTACATACCGCAGTGCCTGACGGACTGGCTCACCGCCAAAGGCCAGCAAAAGCTTTTGCTCACGCGGGCATTCTTCCTCCTCGTGCTGATCCTCCTGCTCGCCATGCGCCCGGATTTTTTCAAGGCAAATATCATGATGCTGATTGGCATCGTGATGATCCTGGTACTGCTTATCTTCCGGGCGGCGGACGTGCCGGGACGGCGGCGGGATGTCCCGGAAGCAGAATTAACTGTACATGGGAAGATTTCCCCGCAGACCAATCCACCGGCATCCGCACCGAAAAAGCACATGAAAACCTGTACAAAAACCGCCATCGCCATCGCCGCCTTCCTCCTCTATATCATCCTTGGCGTATTGATTTCCGGCTTCCCACAGCCCAAAATCAGCGATGGGTACAAAGATAACTTCCACCCGGAAGCTTTCTACGGCAGCGAACCAGATGACAGCGCCATGGACCCTGAAACCACCGCGAAGCCCACGGCAGGGAACAACACATCGGACAACATCACCGCATCCGGCACTGACCGCGCCGTGATCCTTGAGGACAACAGCGAAGCGCTCATCGAGCGCGTGCGCATGATCCGGGGCGCAAAGAACCGCATCATCCTCTCCACCTTCGATTTCCGCACCGACATCAGCGGGAAGGTGCTGCTCGCGGCGCTGCTTGACGCGGCGGAGCGCGGGGTCTGCGTCAAAGTGGTCGTGGACGGGGTCAGCGGGCTTTTGCGCATGGAGCAGAACCCTTACTTTTTCGCGCTCTCCTCCCACAAAAACGCCGAGATCCGCATTTACAACCGCGTCAATCCACTTCTGCCCTGGCGGCTGATGGGGCGGCTGCACGACAAATACCTGATCGCGGATGAAACCGCCTACATCCTTGGCGGGCGCAATTCCTTCTCCTACTTCCTCGGCGATTGGCCGGGGCATAAGAATTATGACCGCGACGTGCTGGTTTACAATGCGGGGCAGGATGCCACGAGTTCACTCTATCAAGTGGAAGCTTATTTTAACGAAATCTGGGACCTCAAATACACGAGCACTTTCCACAACGCGGAAAGCACCGGAAAACGCACCTGCGTAAAGCAGGCGGCAAAAGAACTAAAAGAATTGTACGCGCAATACCTTTCGGATTACCCGGCCGCAAAAACCCCGGCGGATTATGAAGCCATGACCTTCCCGACCGGAAAGATCACGCTCCTTGCCAACCCGACCACGCCTTATGCCAAAGAGCCGACCGTATTTTACGCGCTCACCGAGCTGACGAAGCAGGCAAAACAAAGCGTCACCATCCACACGCCGTACATTATCGCAAACGACCTGATGTACGACGCGTTTGCCGAGATTGCCGCCGCCGTGCCGGATGCGAAAATGATGACCAATTCCGTGGCAAACAACGGCAACCCGTTCGGCGCAGGGGACTATCGGGCAAATTTCGACAAAATCCACGCCACGGGCATCGGACTGCTTGAATATGAAGGCGGCGTTTCCTACCACGGGAAAAGCATTGTGATCGACGACGACCTCTCCATTGTCGGGTCATTCAACATGGACATGCGCAGCGTCTACCTCGACACGGAACTGATGCTCGTGATCGACAGCAAGGAAGTCAACGCGCAGCTGCGCGGCCTGCTCGCCCGCTACGAGGACGAATGTGCCATCGTCCAGCCGGACAAAAGCCGTGTATTCCCGGCGGGTGTGACCCCGCAGGAGGTTTCAGCGAAGAAGGAATTTAATATGAAGGTGCTGTATAACCTGCTCCGGTGGGCGAGAAGGCTGCTGTAGATACCAAAAACACGGGTAAAAGGACATTTCCACCGCTATTTTTCCCTTTTCCACGGCAAAAATGTCCTTTTACTTCCGAAAAATTCCCCATTATGGAAAACCTGTTTTTCACACGGCTTTATCCACAAACACCTGGCCTTCCCCCAGTCTACCGGTAATACTGCGCCTGCGCCTCGAACATCTTCGCATAATGCCCGTCCGCAAGCCCGGCAAGCTCCGCGTGCGTCCCGCGCTCCGCAACCTCCCCATCCACAAACACATAGATCACATCACAGAACTGGCACGAAGACAACCGGTGCGAAATATAAATCGCCGTCTTCCCACCCACCAACGTATGGAACTGCCGATAAATCTCATACTCCGCGATCGGGTCGAGCGCCGCTGTCGGCTCATCCAGAATCACCACCGGCGCATCCTTATACAGCGCCCGCGCGATTGCCAGCTTCTGCTGCTGCCCGCCCGACATCTCACAGCCCTCATTGTCAAAGCTCTTCATAATATATGTATCCGCGCCATATTTCAGGTTAGCAACCGCCTCCGAAAGCCCCGCCTGTTCGATGACTTTCTCAAAACGTTCGTCTTTTCGCCCTCCTTCCCGCAAATCCTCCTGCGCTTCCGCCTTTTGCAGCCTTCCCCGCAAATCCCCCTGTGCTTCCGCTTGCTTTTCAAAGGCAGACATCCTTGCGGCAGCGGATTTCTGCCCTTGCTCCCCTCCCGCAGAATGGGCGCTCTTTACGTCCTCATCCCCACAGGCAAGGGCTTCCCTGCCCCATGAATTTAACTTCTTCCCCTTGTAATCCTTCTCAAGCTTCTCCTCGTTCTTCCTCATATCCTCGGCCTTCGCGAAACTTTCGCTAAGCGTTACATTCTCGCGCGCCGTAAACGCAAAAAGCTGGAAATCCTGAAAGACAACGGCAAGGAGCTTCACATATTCCTCGTACACGATCTCGCGGATATCCACGCCATCCAGCAAAATCTCCCCCTCGGTCGGGTCATACAGCCGGCACAACAGCTTGATAAACGTCGTTTTCCCCGCGCCGTTTAAGCCGACGATGGAAATATGCTCGCCCGGGTGCAGCACGATATTGATATGCTTCAACACCGAAACCTCACTTCCCGGATAGGTAAAGCTCACATCCCTAAACTCGATCGTATGCTCCCTCCCCTCCTGCGGCAAAAGCTCCCCGTGGCGCACCGCGTTCGGGTATTCCATAAACACAATGAACTCGTTCGCATAGCAAAGCTTCTGGTAAAGGCTCTGCATCTGCCAGACAATCCCCCGGATGCTGTCGTACAACGTATTGCCCGCATTGAAATACATCGTGAAATCGCCGAGCGAAATCAGCCCTTTCACCGCCTTTGCGCCAATCATCAGGGCCGCGGCACCCCACCGCACACTGCCAAGCGCGGTGGCACCTTCATCGTATGGCAGGCATGCCTTCGCCTGTCGGTGCCACTCCTGCGTCATTTCGTCATTGTAATATTTCCCCTTTTTCTCCATCATCGGTTCCGCGCCGTACAGGCGGATGTCCTTGCCGAACCGGATATCCTGCAGTTCCCAGAACACATAGGAAAAAATCTGGTTCAGCTTCGCCATCCCCAAAAACGACTTCATGTTGACCTCGTTCGTCTTTTTTGTCAGCAGCATATCAAGCACCGTGGAAACCGCGTAAACCACAACCAGCCACGGCATCCCAGCCACAAGGATGGCAACCACGCCAAGCGCTGTGATCAGGTTCGTGGCAATGCTGCCAAAAGCATTCAGGATGCCCGCAATCCCGCCCGAATACCAGTCCATCCCCGTCTTCGCTTTCTCTAACTGCTCCAGCACCTTCTTATCTTCCGTGTGCTGGAAATCCATGTCAACACATTTTTCTGCAATCTGCATGGAAATGTATCGTTCAAACGTATCCGCATATTTTTCCTTCGTCACATCAAAAATATTTTTCAGGCAGTTGCACAGTGTGTTGATTCCAACCGTCAGCGCCGTGTACAGGACAATCGATCCGACCCTCTGCTGTCCGATGAGCTCATCGATAATCTTCGCCGGGAAAATAATATTGACAAACGGCGCTCCCGCATAGACAATCAGGTCAAGGACATAAAAGAGGAAGAACTGCGGGCTGGCGCGCCACGCATACCCGGAAAACTGTCGGATCAGGCGAAACACAGGGATCTTGCGCTTTTCTTCGGTCTTTGCCCCTTCTTTGTTCTTTTCCGCTTCCTGCGGCTTTCCTTCCTTCTTACTCACACTCCGCACCCCCTTCCTTATAATACTGAGCCTGCACATCAAACATCTCCCGGTACGCCCCGCCCGCCTCAAGCAACGATTCGTGCGTCCCGTACTCCTTTAATTCCCCGTCCGCAAACATCGCCACATGGTCGCAGAAACGCGTTGAGGAAAGCCGGTGCGAAATATAAACCGCAGATTTTTTCCCGATCATCCGGTCAAAATTCTGGTACATCCGGTACTCCGCCAACGCATCCAGCGCCGAGGTCGGCTCGTCCAGCACGACAACCGGAGCGTTTTTATACAGCGCGCGCGCTAGCGCTAGCTTCTGGCTCTCGCCGCCGGAAAGCTCGATGCCATCCTCGCTGATCACCTTTAACAAATCCGTCTTCACACCCTTTGGCAGGGCATCAAGCTTCTCAGAAAGCCCCGCCGCACGCAAAAACTCCTCCGCGCGCGCCGAATCCGTTTCCTCTGCGACTTTCATGGAAACATTCTCATCCATCGGGAACGCGAACAGCTCCACATTCTGGAAGACCGGCGAAAAAAGCTCGTAATACTCGCGCTTGTCATAACGGCGGATATCCACGCCGTTGAGCAAAATCCGCCCCTCTGTCGGCACGTACAAACCACATAAAAGCTTGATAAAGGTCGATTTCCCCGCGCCATTTAAGCCGACGACCGCAAGGCGTTCCCCCGCGGCAAGCGTCAGGTTCAGGTTTTTTAAGGCGTAGCGCTCCGACTCCGGGTAGCGGAAGGAAACATTCTCAAATTTAAACTCGTAGCCGGCCTGCCCGAGTAACGACGGGAGGCTCCCGGCATCGGAAACCTTTGCATTTCCCGAAGCATCCCCCTGTGCCACGGCCTCGCGCTCCGGATATTCCAAAAATGTCCGGAAATCATTGATTTCACGCGACTGTTCCTTCATATCCGTCAAACTGTTGAACACCTGCTGCAACACCCCGTAAAATGCTCGCACCGCGCCAAGGTAGAGCGTAAAATCCGCGATTGACATATCTGTTTGAAGCACGCGGTAAACCAGATACACATAAATTGCCCCCTCCTCCGCCAGAAAAAGAAGCTGGTTTCGCACCGAACACCCAATCCAACGGTTCTTCGACTCCACGATCCGCCGGTGGATAAATGCATGCAGGCTCGCGTACTTCGAAAGCAGCCAGCCCTTCATTGAAAACAGGCGGATATCCTTTCCGTACACAAAATTTGACATCGTCTGCTGCATATACCATGTCTTGCGCCAATACGGTGCAAGCTCATCCCAGGTCTTCTTATCGTTTTTCTTGGTGTAGTCCATATTAAAATAATTCAACACACCAATCGCAAGCAGAAGCAACACCATTAACGGGGAAAGGCGCAGGACGATCACAACCGCCGTCAGGCCGCTTAAAAGCACCTCAAAGATCCGCTGCGAGGAGTGGATCATCCCCTCCACCCCATTCGTATTGCCACCGGTCGCGCGCATCGCCTTCTGGCAGACCTCCATGACCTTCGCCGATTCAATGTACTCATAATCCATATAGAGCACCTTGTGGATGCGCATCATCATAAACTGCACACGCGCGTCAATCATCCTCCACCAAGTATTGGAATTTGCCAGACTCCCAACCATGTTCGTGACAAGCATCCCCGCAAAAAATACAAGTACGGTTTTCAGCAAAACAGCAAATTCCTCCTGCCTTGCCACACAGTCAACCACCGCGCTCAAGGCAAAGGTCGGCAGATAGATACCAACCACACTTGTCAGAACCGCAAGAAACAAAAAAAACGCAAGCGGCTTCTGAAACCGGAAACTGCCTTTTAAGATGTACGCCATGTTCGAGAGCAGCGGGTACTCTTTTTGGTTCGGGTCTTTCTCCGCCTCTTCCCCGGTTTTCTTCTTTTTCTCTTTTTCCTTCATCACAATCCCCCATTCTGAAAATAATGTGAACCTTGCAAGTATGCCGGCATGGCAGCACCCGCATTTCTGGCATGATTATATCACATAGAATCATGTATTGCAATATACTATTATTTACTTTGTATCATTTTAACAGCAGTAATCATACAAACTGCGCATTATATTGCAAATGCACCAAAAAGAACAATTTTTACAAACCGTTCCTGCGCAGCCCCTTTCTCCTTGCGAATCCGTTTTATACTACATAACGCCAGAATTTATTGTACTGCACTGGTCGAACGTATATGGCTGGCGTTATGTAGTCGGGTTACTCGGAAATTTTATGCCTGGAGAACCGTTTGCATTTCCAAAATATTTGCACCCACATCTTCCGGTTTATGGGCATCCGAAGCGAAGCGAATATCAACATTTTTACTTTTCAAAACATTCAGCAATTTCTTATTCATACCTAATTCCTCAAATCCATAATTTAAAGCGAGACCGCCGCTTTGTTCTGCATACATGTGATGTGAATTTAATTCATCTGCCAATAAACTATATGTAACAGTTAAATCTTTTGCCGGGTAATGATGGAAGCACTTGATCGAATCGGGATGTGCAAGTCCGGAAAACAAACCACTTCTTACAAGGCAAAGCATCAGGTCATAATATTTGCT
>CAYMGZ010000146.1:0-1691 GCA_964390095.1 uncultured Lachnospiraceae bacterium
ATGTCAATCGGTTTTGGGGAGGCGACAATGCGGCGGAACCCCCCTTCCACCTCCACGACATAATTTCCCTTGCGCTCCTCGGCGGCAGCGTCCGCCGCATCCATGACCCGGCCGATCACTTTGGTGGGGGAGCCGAATGCCGCGTCAAACGGGCTGACTTTCACCTGTGTGATAATGGTCGATACGGTGTTAAACAGCCCGCGGTCAAGCAGTTCGGTGCGGATTGCGTTCTGGAGGTCGTAGCCCACATAGCCCTGGCTCATGGCACTGCAAAGGGACATCGGGGCGGCCGTGAATTTTGGGTCCGTGCGGGAAAACCCGGTCATGGCGGAATGTACCATGCCAAGTTGCTGGCCGTTGCTGTGTGTGATGATGATCCGGTAACCTTCCTCCGCGATGTCCGCGATGGCTCTCGCGGCAAGTTTTACGTTTGCTTTCTGTTCCGGGAAGGTTTCCCCGAACGCGCTGCGCCCAAGCGCAACGACAATTTTGTTGTCCATAGATGGAAAGCCTCCTATTTTAGTTCCGCATGTGCCCTCCCAGTACCAATGACCGTGGAAACAATTTCTGTCCGCACGGATTGGGCACATGCTGTTTTTAGATTGCGGCGAAGCCTTTTTCGAGGTCGGCGAGGATGTCTTCGATGTTTTCAAGGCCGACGGAGAGGCGGATCATGCCGCCGTCGATGCCTGCTGCCACGAGTTGCTCGTCGGTGAGCTGGCGGTGGGTTGCCGAGGCCGGGTGGAGGACGCAGGTGCGGATGTCCGCGACATGGACGACGTTTGAGGCGAGCTCTAAGTGATCCATGAATTGTACGGCATCTGTCCTACCGCCCGCGACCGTGAAGGAGATGACACCGCTGCAGCCCTCCGGCAGGTATTTTTCCGCGAGGGCATGGTATTTGTTGGTGGCAAGCCCCGGGTAGTTGACGGATTTTACTTTCGGATGCTTTTCCAAAAATTCCGCCGCCGCCATCGCGTTGACACAGTATTGGCGCATGCGCACCGGCAGGGTCTCCAGGCCGAGGTTTAGCAGGAAAGCGGAATTTGCGGCAGGGTAGCAGCCGAAATCGCGCATCAGCTGCATCCTCGCCTTGATAATGTACGCCATTGGTCCAAAAGCTTTGACATAGGATACGCCGTGGTAGCTTTCGTCCGGCTCGACAAAATCCGGGAAATTCCCGTTTGTCCAGTCAAAATGCCCTGCGTCCACAATCACGCCGCCGCCCTGTACCGCGTGGCCGTCCATGTATTTGGTGGTGGAGTGTACGACGATGTCCGCGCCAAATTCAATCGGGCGGCATAAAATCGGGGTGGCAAAGGTGTTGTCGATGATCAGGGGCACGTTATGGCGGTGCGCGAGGGAGGCGAATTTGCCAATGTCAAGCACCGTGAGCGCCGGGTTTGCAAGTGTCTCGCCGAATACCGCCTTTGTGTTAGGTTGGAAGGCCGCGTCAAGCTCCGCTTCTGGTGCGTCCGCGTCCACGAAAATACATTCGATGCCAAGTTTTTTTAATGTGACGGCGAACAGGTTGACCGAGCCGCCGTAGATTGTGGCGGCGGCGATAAAGCTATCCCCGGCCTTGCAAAGGTTTAAAATGGAGAACAGGGTCGCCGCCTGTCCGCTTGTCGTGCACATTGCCCCGACACCGCCCTCTAAGGCCGCAATCTTTTTTTCAACCGCGTCCACGG
>CAYMGZ010000146.1:1701-7265 GCA_964390095.1 uncultured Lachnospiraceae bacterium
CAGTTGGCATGTCTAAAAGTTGTGCGATGTGTTCGGTGGAATCAAAGCAATAGGTTGTGCTCTGCACAATCGGGAGCACACGCGGCTCGCCGTTTTTCGGGGTGTAGCCCTCGTGCAGGCATTTTGTCTCAATCTTCATGGTTCTCCTCGTTTCTGCGCTTTATAGTCATATTTTTATAGAAACAATATAGAGATCATACGGTGTCCCGCAGCGCAAGGATGCCGTATGTTTGGTAAATGAATTAAAGTAAGAAAAGTTTACCACAATGGGCGGGGCTGGTCAAGTAGAAGACGGTGCTTTTCGGATAAAGCGCTCACCGCAGCTGCGGGGTCATTGGTTGACGGAAAATGGTTATAAATTGAAAAACCGCCGTGGCACATGCCATGGAAACCCGGTGGGATCCCATGGCGTGCCATGGCGGACAGTATTTTTGCAGCAGCCGGTGAAGCGCACCGTTTACGGGACTGGCCGTTTTTGTGGCTGGCATTCCGGCATCAGTGGTCAGGCTGCACCGTTTACGGAATTAGCAGACACCCTGTGCAAGCATTGCAGTGGCAACCTTTTCAAAACCGGCGATGTTCGCGCCGACAACATAGTCGCCTTCATGGCCGTATTTCTTTGCCGCATCGTCAAGGTTGTGGAAGATGTTTACCATGATGCCTTTAAGTTTTGCGTCAACTTCCTCAAAGCTCCAGGAAAGCCTCTCGCTGTTCTGGGACATCTCAAGTGCGGATGTGGCTACGCCGCCCGCGTTTGCTGCCTTGCCCGGGGCAAAGAGGACCTTGTTTTCCTGAAGGTATTTCGTTGCCTCAAGTGTTGTCGGCATGTTTGCGCCCTCCGCCACCGCGAAGCATCCGTTTGCGACCAGCGCCTTGGCATCTTCAAGACCAAGTTCGTTCTGGGTCGCGCAAGGAAGTGCGATATCGCATTTTACGGTCCACACGCCCTTGCCCTCATGGTACACTGCACTTGGCCTTGCCGCCGCATACTCGGTCAGCCTTGCGCGTTTTACTTCCTTTACTTCCTTTAAGAGTGCAACATCAATGCCCTCCGGGTCATAGATCCAGCCCGTGGAATCCGAGCAGGTCACAGGCTTGCCGCCGAGCTGCTGAGCCTTCTGGATCGCGTAGATCGCAACATTGCCGGCACCGGATACGGCGATCGTCTTGCCTGCAATGTCCTTGCCGTTGCATTTTAACATTTCCGCGGTCAGGTACAAAAGCCCGTACCCGGTTGCCTCGGTCCTTGCAAGGGAACCGCCGTAGGAGAGGCCTTTGCCGGTGAGCACACCCTCGTAAACGCCACGGATCTTCTTATACTGGCCGAACATGTAGCCGATCTCCCGCGCACCGGTTCCGATGTCGCCTGCCGGGACATCCTCATCCGCACCGATGTATTTGTAAAGCTCATTCATGAAGCTCTGGCAGAATGCCATTACCTCGCGGTCGGATTTGCCCTTCGGGTCAAAATCGGAACCGCCCTTGCCGCCGCCAATCGGAAGGCTTGTGAGGGAATTCTTGAAAATCTGCTCAAAACCAAGGAATTTGATGATGCCGATGTTTACGGAAGGATGCAGGCGGAGCCCACCCTTGTACGGCCCGATTGCGTTGTTGAACTGTACGCGGTAGCCGGTGTTTACCTGGACCTGCCCCTTATCATCCACCCACGGCACGCGGAACTTGATCTGCCTGTCCGGCTCCGTGATGCGCTCAAGCAGCGCTTCCCTGCGGTAAAGTGCTTCGTTTGCCTCGACAACCGGCCGTAAGGATTCAAGCACTTCCTTCACTGCCTGATGGAATTCCGGTTCGCCAGGATTCTTTGTGATTACTCTTTCGATGACTTCATCAACATATCCCATGATTTAATCTCCTTTTCTTCGCTCGCTTTACCGTTTTGCCAAGGGAAAGCGGCATGATATAATTAAGGTAATAAAAGGGTACAAAAAAACAAGCAGTACGCCCTTGTATTGCTGAAACGCATTATATAATATTTCCGCGGGAATTGCAAGCTTTTTTTGGGCAATGCGCCCATTTTTTTGTAGTTTTCCGCATTTTCTTCCATTTTTTCCGCATCCTGTGTCTGATTTCACTTTCTTTTCCATGGAAAATATGCTATACTGGTAGAAAAGCAGAATCCAAACAACAATATTAGGAAGGGGTTGTTGCGGGGGCTGGACTTTGTCATGGAAGGGATCAATTACTTATGAACATTAAGACACAATGCTGTGGGGTTGCCCTGCTTCTTATGCTTTTGGTCATATATAGCAGGCAGAGGAGGTTGGAACTGGCATCCGGGAAGATCTTTCGGGTTGCTTATTTTGTTACGATGTTTTGCCTTGGCATGGACATGCTTTCCATCGTGATGATCGTACACCGGGCAGACCTGCCGGGGCTTCTGGTTGCGTTTGTGTGCAAGACATACCTTGTCACGCTGATTTTGGTCGGCTTGGCGGCGCTTGCCTATGTCGGCACGGATATCTACCGGCAGAAACCAAGTTACCGGAAACAATTTTATGGTTATGTGGTGATCACGGTCGTTTTTGCCATCCTGATCTATTGCCTGCCAATCTCTTTGTATGCCAATGCGGATGCGAGCGTGGTGTACAGCTTTGGCCCTGCCACCTGGATGACTTACGCGGGGGCTTTGTTTTTCGTGGTCGCCAACCTTGTCACGCTGATGACCCAGAAGGAACGGATCTATGAGCGGCAGCGCAGGGCGGTCATTGTCTGGATGGGGATGTGGATCATAGCAGCACTGATCCAGTTTTTGAACAACCAGCTCCTGGTTGTGGGGTTTGCCTGTGCACTGGGGGTTTCTGTAATTTTCTTCCAATTTGAAAACCCGGAACTGCATCTTGACCGGAAATCAGGACTGTTCAATTCCATTGCCTACACACGTTATATGGAGCAGCTTTACAGCGGGGAAAGAGAGTTTTTTGTGATTGCCGTGCTGCTTGAAAATGCCTTTCAGTGGGACATGCATTTAAAGCACACGGAGGATATCATGGCGGAGTTTGCAGATTTGTTTTTGGGGCTGCGGGGGGGATCCGCATTTAAGACAATGGAAGATGAGATTATTCTGGTGTTTACGGACAAGGACCTCTTTTTGCAGGCGTGGGAGTGGCTGAAGCAGGAGATCCCCGCGCGTGTAAGGCAGCACCGGGAGATGCAGTGCCTTCCGAAGCTTTATTATTTTGAGGATGCAAGGTGCGTAAATTCCGAGAAGGAGCTGCTTGACCTTGTGCACTACGTCCAGGCGGCGAAGCGGGATGCTTTTACCGGGAATTTCCAGGTGGTGGAGGGAGACGTGGCGGAAAAGATGTTTTCCGAGCGGGCAATGACGCAAAAAATCCGCGAGGCGTTGGCGGAGGACCGGGTGGCGGTCTATTACCAGCCCATTTTTTCCATCCGTGAGCAGCGTTTTACGAGCGCGGAGGCGCTGGTGCGCATCTTAGACCGCGATGGCAGCATGATACCGCCGGATTCCTTCATACATATCGCGGAGGGCAATGGGATGATCTTGGAGATCGGGAAGCGCGTGTTCGAGAAGGTGTGTGATTTTTTTGTGCGGGGGAACCTTGCGGACTACGGGATTGAGTACATTGAGGTAAACCTCTCCGTCGTACAATGCGCGGACGCGGAGCTGGCAATGGATTACATCCGCATTATGGATTATATGGGGTTAAGCCCGCGCTGCATCAACTTGGAGATCACGGAATCGGCTTCGACGCGCGCGAAACGGCGGATGCTTGAGAACATGCAAAAACTTTTGGACTATGGTGTTTCTTTTTCGCTGGATGATTTTGGGACAGGGCATTCCAACCTGAATTATATCGTTGACATGCCAGTCCGGCTCGTGAAATTTGACCGCGAGATGATCCAGGCATATTTTACGAACGACAAAGCAAAATATGTGATGGATGCCGCCATGCACATGATCCATGGCATGGAGCTTGGGATTGTTGCGGAAGGGATTGAGACAAAGGAGCAGTATCTTGCGATGGAGCAGATCAAGATCAATTATATCCAGGGGTATTATTTTTCAAAGCCGTTGCCGGAGCAGGAATTTCTCAGTTTTCTTGAAAAGAACGGCGCTTTTGCGGTTTTGGGGGAGGAGGCGGAATGACGGATTTGCATGTCGGTATGGTCATGGTTGATCAGAGGTTACAGATTGCAAGGGCGGACGAAAGGTTTTATGAATATATCGGTTTTGAAAATTATGTTTCTTTGATGAATGTCATCCATCCGGATGACCTGGGGGATTTTAAAAAGACCCTTGAGGGGCTTTCGGCGGGCGGTTGCGCCATGCTTGTTGCCCGGCTGAGGCGGGGGGACGGAAAATACCATGACATGCTGATGGATTTTTTCGGGCTTCCGCTCAAAAACGAGACAGAGCATTATGTTGAGATCAAGGTGTGGGATGTCGGCGAACTGGAAGAAGATTATGGGAGGATGCGCGATGAGAACCGCATCTGTAACGAGTTTTTGGACTTGTGGGGGGAATATCTGTTCCGCTATGATGCCGCGCAGGATTTCTTCCGGATTTTTTCGGGCGGCGGGCAGAACCGGGTAATGCTGTTCCAGGGTACGATTGGGCAGTTTGAGCGGACCGTGCTGCAAAAAGGGCTGGTGGGGGAAGCATACCGTTCCGATTTCCGGAATTTTTGCGCGGATGTCGCGGATGGGACGAAAAATTTTGAGTACCGGTTGCTTTTGCAAAACCAAGATTTTGACCCGCAGCACGATGTCCATGTTTTGTGTGGGAAGACCGTACAAAACAGGAAACAGGAACCGGTCGTGGTCGGGTATATCCGCTGCCAGAGTGACTTGGGTGGGAAAAACCAGTACGTCCGGAAAAATTACGAAAAGGACGTGACAACGGGACTGTTTACGAAAAAGTCGGTCACGGAATACGCGGAAGGGCTTTTGCGGAAGAAGCCGCAGTACAATATAAATTTTTGTGTGGTCGATATTGATAATTTTAAGCAGGTCAATGATACCCTGGGACATCTTTACGGGGACCGGGTGCTTGCCGAGGTGGCGGATATCATTCAGGAGGCAGTCGCGGGCAAGGGGCTTGTGGGGCGCATCGGCGGGGATGAGATATTCATTGTCCTAGAGCGGGTTGCCACCCTTGACAACCTGCGTGGCATCCTGCGCAGCATCCGCAGCAATGTGGAGTGGACCTACAGGAAAAGGGAAGGTGTCCCTGCCGTGACCTGTTCCATCGGCGTGTCCACCTACCCGGGGGATGCCACGAACTATGGCGACCTTTTTAAGATTGCGGATAAGATGCTTTACCGCGCAAAGGAGAAAGGGAAAAACCGCTACATTGTCTATGCGCCGGATATCCACGGGGATGTGTTGTCTGAGGGCGAGCATGTGGCCGGCGTGGATGGGACGGGAGGGAACCAGGATGGGCAGGAATTGCTTTTAAATATGATGGAATGCCTGGCAAGGCAGCAGAACCAGCCATATGGCACGGTGCTAAAAAATATTGGCAAGGTCTTTGGATTGGAGGAAGTCCAGCTGTTTTACCGGGATAAAACGAAAATCCTGATTGA
>CAYMGZ010000147.1:0-7264 GCA_964390095.1 uncultured Lachnospiraceae bacterium
CTGGAGACTCCATAGTAATGGGGATCTTTTTCAAAATCTTTTTTTATTCCTCGGACATTTTTTGGTATTTTATTTCGTTCAAAATAAGAGCGGAAATCCTCCCGCGTAACCGCATGGTTATCTTCTTTTTTCCTCTCCACTGCCCGGTACACAAGTATTTTTTCATAATCTGTCATTGTGCTGTCCGGCAATTCAATTTCCCCTCTTTGCAATTTATCCCTCAATACAGCTGGAAATTTCATGCACAATTTTGAATCAATCCGCATTAACTAATATTCCTCCTTCGTCGGACGGCGAACCGGCGCTGATATAATGCCTTGCGGACATTATACCATAGATCCCATATCATTGCAACAAAACATGCATATATATAAAAATACTTATAATGCCTATTCTGTCAGGTCATTTTAGAATGTAACAATTATTTTCCTGCCAGATTTCAAACCCTGTATCCAGATACAGCGCAAGGGCATTCTCATTGTCCGCGTCCACGACCAGTTCCAAGGACTGCGCGCCAAACTGCGCAAATGCCTGCCCTGCCAAGTGGTTTAACACCGCGCGTCCATACCCGCGCCGTCTCGCGTCGCTGCGGACTCCCACGATTTCCACGGTAGCCCGCCCTCCCTTTTGGGGTTTTAGGACACCATAGGCCACAAGTCCCGCCTCATCCGGGATCACAAATACAAAACGGCTTGTTCCAAGATCCCGCAAAATATCCTTCCCGGAACAGTAAACATCGGGGAAAATCGTGTCATGGAGCGCGGCAAAGGCATCCCGCTGCCCTTCGCCTAACGGTTGCGGGCATCCCGTAAAGGCAGCGTGTTCCTTCCAGTTTTCCCGGCGCAAAAGCAGGATGTATTCGTTGACCTGCCGCTTAGCCCCCACCTGTGACAAAAAGCGGCCGCATTCCTCATTTTCCTTTGGGAAAAAGAACGTGCAGGCTACCTCCTGCCCCAGTTTTTTTCTTGCCAAACATAGCAGCCCATCCGCCACATCATGATAGTCCTTCCCGGAAAGGCTAACCATCAGCGAACAGTCCGCATTGCTTTTTTCCTCATCCAAAAAGCAGGCGATGAGCCCCACCGGCCTGCCATCCAAAAAGCAGGCGCTGCCATATTCCGCCATCTCCGAAAAATCCCTCCGGATATCCTCCTCCTTCGTGCAGCAAAAGGAGGACGCGGTTTCCCGGTTTGCGTTAAGCTTACTGGCAAACCGTGCCAACTCATCCAAATTTTCCTTACCAAAAGGTTGTATGAAATAATCCATAATTCCTTACTCCTCCGTCAAAAAGCGGTTGTACGCCTTGATCATCTGGTTTCCGCCATAATCATACACATAGGTATCGTTCCCCGTATCCATCTGCAGATAACCTCCATGGCTGGCAGCAAAGACACATTCCCCTTCCACCGGCGTTGTAAAAAGAAGTTCGCCGTTTTTCACAAGCGCGTAGGTGCAAAATTCCCGCTCCTTCCCCTCCATATTAAGTGTCTGCGTTTTGCCATCAAACATCCGCACAAGCCATACATCCTCTTTTTCATTTGTGTTCCAATTTCTAAGCCTCTCCATATATATTTCCTGCGCGGTAAAAAGTATTTTCCTTTGGTCTTTTGCATAGATGGCAAGTTCTTCCTTCCGCCCCCCGTCTTCCCCTGTAAAAGCTCCTTTTAAGGCGGCCACACACGGTTCCATCCCCTCAATCTGGCTGTATTTTGCCCCGTTTGGCGATTCATATAGATACTGTTCCCCTTCTTTTCCCGGCATATGGAGTTCAACAAGATAACCTGTCATGGACTTTGCCGCCAAAAAATAACTTCCGTCCTCCCATATTTTTACATCTTCCGTTTCCCCATGGAAGCTACTTGGTAAAAGCAGGCTTCCATCGGACAGGAAATACCGTTTTTTATCCTGCATCCATGCTACATATATTCCATCTGCTTTTTTCGGGTCAAGGAAATGAAGTGTTGTCTCCCCTTCCGTAATATAGGCATTGCATTGTGCATCCACATACCATGTCTGGCCAGCGTAATTTATTTCATGCAGCCATTTTCCCTCCGACTCCCATTCCCAGGAAATACCGCCCCATGAAAAGCTGCACTCGGTATCCTTCCCGTTTCCAAACGCCTCCAAAAAAAGTTCCGGGGTAAGCAATACTTCACCGGTAAGCGACAACACACACCCGTTTTTCTTACATACATACTCCACCCCGTCCAGACGATCTTTTTCTTCCGGCATGTCCTCTGCATTCTCATAGGCAATGGTTTTTGGCAAAAGGTCAAGGTCATAGATCGCCTCGTATCCCCCGGTGGTATCCCCAGCCCAATGGGTAACCCGGTAACATTGCCCTTCCCTCCAGATCATCCCTTCTTCTTCCCCCATCCGGATGTCATCGAGCAGGACTTTGCCGTCACGGTCAATCACCCTCATATAGGACCAATCAACATAGTCCTTGAAATACCCTGCCCTTCCGTCCAAAACCCCGACTTCCCCGGATGTAATCCCCGAAAAATCAAGGAATTTCCCTTCCTCAAAATCATATACATACAGGGGATCCTCCCTGCCTTCCTCCGTCCTCCAACGATAAATTTCGACATAGCGCTCATCCGTCACCCCGTGTGTGGTTGAGTACGCATTCCGAAACGAAGCGGTACAGTTCCAGTTCTCGTCATAGATCCACACGTCCCCGTAGTAGTTGTTGGTTGGTGCAGGCTCGTTTTGTTCCAAGATATAATGTTCCCCAGGCGCAAGGTTTTCTTTCGGCGTTACTTCCGGCTCCCCTGCCCGCCCCGGTTCTTTTTCCGCAATCTGGGCATTCCCAGGCATCGTTACCGGAACATAGCCAAGGTCGAGCACCATCTGCTGCCCCGCCTCCCCGGTCAGCCAGTCAAATAAGAGGCGCGCGTTGGAGTCCTCCGGCTCATCCGGGCGGATCACGGCGTAAAACGCATTCACGAACGGGTAGCTGCCGTCATAGATCGTCTGGGTGGACGGCACGACCCCGTCCACGGCCATAAAACGCAGTTCCGGCAGGGAATACATGAAATATGCGTAGTAAAACACCGAATAACCAAGCGTATTTGCTTCGCCACTGTAGGCAATCATCCCCTCCAAAATATCCGCCATCGTAGAATAGCGGAAAATATTGTCCCCCTCCTCCATCGGCACATCGCCCATCACAAGTTTTTGCATCAGGGTCTGGCTGCCGGAACCTGCCGGGCGCTGGAACGCCAAAAGCTCCTGGTTGCCGCCGCCGACCTCCTCCCAGTTTTTGATTTTGCCTGAGTAAATATCGATGAGCTGTTTTGTTGTCAGGGATTGCACCGGGTTCCCCGCGTTTGCCATGAAAACAAGCGCGTCCAGTCCAATTGGTTTAATCAGGAGTTCTTCTTTTTGCATCCGGTCAATGATTTCCTGCGGCGGCTCATAGACGATCAGCAAATCCGCCTTGCCGTCGTAGAGCTGGTAGTAGGAATTGGTCGTCTTGGTATGTACAACGGCCGCTTCCGCCGCCTCCTCATCCGCGCCCGTTGCGAGGGAATAGAGTGCCCGCGACAGCGGCAGGGTTGCCGTGGAACCGTCCACGGCCGGGTAATCGGCTGTGGCAATGCTGCCCGCGATCTCTTTTACCGCCGCCTGCGGTACCGGGGTCACGGTCACAAGCCCTGCCGGCTGTGCCGATGTTTCCCCCGTCTGGACCTGGGTTGGTGCATTGGTCGGGACCGGTGCCTGCGCTTTGGTCGGGACCGGCGTTCCCGTCGCAACCGCAGGGCGGGTCGGCTCCGGCAGGCCGGTTGGTTCCTGTGTTTCGGTTTGTCCCGGAAAACCCGTTGGTGTCAGCGCCCCGCCCTGCCCCTTTGTTTCTGCCGGTTCCGGTTTCTGTGTGCAGCCAGTGCATAAAAACGCACACAGCAATACGGCAAAAAATAAATGTCCATATTTCTTTTTTCCCATTTTCTCCCCATCCTTTCCGGGCATGCCAAAGGAACGCCTTCCGGCATTTTCATTTCTCTTTCCCTAAAATTTCCAAATTTTTCGCAATCATCTCACAGCGCTGTTTCACGCAGTCCACCGAGCGCCCCGGATCTTTTGGGGTATGGAACACATAGTCCACCAATTTCGCCACGGTCGTCCCCGCCACATGCAGCCTTGTGTCCGAGGACGCATAATAAATGTAGACTTCGCCGCTTTCCTTTGCAATCGCGCCGTTGGTGAACACGACATTCGACACATCGCCGACGCGCTCGCCGCCCTTTGGCCCGATCAGAAGGCCGGACGGCTCCGCGATCACTTTCCACGGCTCCTTTAAATCCGTTGCAAAGGCATAGATGACATAGCGCAGCCCCGCCGCCGTATTGCGCACGCCGTGCGCAATATGGATCCAGCCGCGCTCCGTCTTAATCGGCACCGCGCCCGCGCCGTTCTTCGCCTCGGTGATCGTGTGGTATTTGCGGCGGCTCGTGATAATTTCCTCGCCAATGACCGCGTGGGTGATATCGTCACAAAGCCCGAAGCCGACCCCGCCGCCGGAACCCGTGTCAATGAAATCGTCCATCGGGCGCGTGTAGAATGCGTACTTGCCATTAACAAATTCCGGGTGCAGCACGACATTGCGCTGTTGCGGCGAATTCAGGGTTTTCAAATTCGGCAGGCGCTCCCATGTCTTTAAATCTTTCGTGCGCACAATGCCCGCCGCAGCCACCGCAGCCGAGAGGTCATTTACACTGGTATCCTTGCTCTCCGAACAGAACACGCCGTAAATATAGCCGTCCTCATGTTTCGTCAGGCGCATGTCGTAGACATTGGTCTCCTCTGTACAGGTGTCCGGCAGCTGCACCGGGTAATCCCAGAACCGGAAACCGTCCACCGGGCTGTCACTTTCTGCCACGGCGAAGAAAGATTTGCGGTCAGCGCCCTCCACGCGCGCCACAAGGTAATATTTCCCGTCAAGCTCAATCGCGCCGGAATTAAAAGCGGCGTTTACACCGAGGCGCTCCATAAAATACGGGTTTGTGTCCACGTCAAGGTCATACTTCCAAAACAGCGGGATATGCTCCCTTGTCAGTACCGGGTCGCGGTAACGGTCGTAAATGCCGTTGTAATCCGCCGTCTTTTCATTTTTCTTTGCAATCAGCCGGTTATATTTTTCCAGTTCCACATAATATTGTTGATGTAACATGATCCATCCCTTTCCTACATTTTATTCCTTGTTCCAATCTCTTTTTATTTCCGCCACATTCAAGCAACACGCTGCACTTGCGACCATACTGCGACCACTTCGTCCCCGGCGCAAAACACAACGAACCCCTGCCCCTTTCACATTGTGCGCTTGATCAGCTCCATACACATCCTGCCGTTGTGGTACGGGCATTTCCACGGCTCAACGATCGGCTTTTTGCTGGTTGGCTTCCCGTTTTTATCAAGCTCCCAATACCATTCCGAGCCTTCGCGCGGGTCAACGAGCTTTTCCATGATATAGCGGAAAATATCCTCTGCCGCTGCCAGATATTTTGTATGTTCCGGATTTTTCTGCCAGCCGTTGTAAAACCCAACGACCGCCTCCGCCTGCACCCACCAGATTCGGGAAGTGTTGTCCACGCCGCGCTCGCATTCGTTTAAGAGCGAATGGTCCACATACGCGCGCTCGTAAATCCGGGCCGTGAGCGCCTGTGTGATGGGGGAAAGCTTTTCGGTCATCAGGGCATCGCCAAGCACAAAAAGCCCCCGGTCCACAAGCCATGCCGTCTCGATGTCATGCCCGTAGGAATGCAGGTCGATGATGCTGTTCATCTCCCTGTCAAAAAATACCTCCTGGCGGCGTTTTTCCGGGTTGTAGATTTTGTCCGCGATCGTGTCCATCATAAACCGTAAACGTTTTCCCGCAAGCTCATATTTCGTGACACGGTAAACTTCTGTGTAGGCTTCGAACACATGCAGCAATGTGTTCATCGTCTTCTCGGCGATCACGCCGTTTTCCGAGAGCTTGTCGTTTGCCACCGGGGCGAAGGTACGGTCAAACGCTTCCAGATAGCCGATTTCATCCGTGCATTTGGACTCGATGACATCCATCAGCGCATACGCCCGCTCAAGTGCCTCCTTGTTCCCGGTCGCGTCGTAGTAAGATGCAAGCGCATAGACCGCAAATGCCTGGTTGTATGTATGTTTTGTCGTGTCCGCCGGGCTCCCGTCATAATTCATCGACCAGTAAATCCCGCCGTACTCCTGATCAAGGCAATGCTCCGTCATAAAACGGTACGCATGGTCGGCGTAGGCTAAGAGCGAAGGGTCGTTTAAAACCATCGCCGCATTCGCGAAAAACCAGAGGATCCGGCTGTTTAAAATGCAGCCCTTGACCGCTTCTTTATCCACCTTTAAGTCAAAATCCATATACCCGTAAAAACCGCCGTTTTTTTCATCCTTTAATTTTTCCCAGAACGGCAGCAGTTTTGTGCGCAGATGCTCCTGCGCGAGTTTTTGCATGTCCATAATTCCCCCTGTTTAAGTTTTGCATGTTTCCATGCTATTTTTAACTTGAAATTACTTTACAGCGTTTTTTATAACAGGCAATGCCGTAGCGGCGGATCGTCCGCAACCCATCATGTACCAGAATCTCCTCGTTATCCCTGTCCATGATCTGGTGCAGTGCTTCCTGGCATGCCGCATCAAAATCCGCGTTTTCCGCATATTTTAATTCGATGACAATCCCGATTCCCCGATCTTCGTTTTTCATGATGATATCACTGTAGCCATCGCCAGATTCTGCATTTGACAGAACCTCCCAGTCATGCATATGCGCGAAAAGCCCAAGCAGGATGCCATGGTAAAAATTTTCCTTCATTGTTTTTTTCACATTCGTATCGCGGATGCTGATGGTTTTCTTTAGGTATGAAGTAAAACCAGTCTCAATGGCAGATACATCATTTTTTTCGAAAGCCCGGCAAAAATGCTCCAATTTCCCAGTATCCTTTTTCGTTTCCTGCAAGAACCATTCGCTGATCTGCCGTACAAAAATCCAACGGATTTCACGGTTTGGAATAACAAGCTCTACCCAATCGTCCTCCAATGTCCCACGCTGCGTCAAATAGCCCGTCGTAAAAAGGATACTCCACAAATTATCAATGTCCGTATTCAGATCCCGGTAAGTCAGTTCCTGATGTATCATTTTTTTAACACTGCCGCCATTGATCAGAAGTTCAATCTCATCTCTGGTAGCGGCATCGGCCCTGGACAGGAATCGCCTGATAATATCATTGCTGCTCGTGTTTACCCA
>CAYMGZ010000148.1:0-7255 GCA_964390095.1 uncultured Lachnospiraceae bacterium
TGGTGGTCTGTAATATTTTGGTAATTTTGTAAGTTTATCTTGAAACCATTAAAAAAAAGATTGACAAAACATAAAAAAACGCATATACTATATGAAGCAGGAAACAAAGCGCCTTTCCGCTTTCCTGCCTGCAATTTCAGCGGCAAACCGGGCTTGTACTGGTTTCGACGGGGGTTTTGAAGTTGCGGAAGCCATCCGTGGTCCGGGACCACGTTAAAACTCGGAATTAAAATTAAACGCTGAAGACAATTTAGCACTCGCTGCCTAAGGGCAGCTGTCGGCCTTAAGCTTCCTGCGGCTTAAGCACCGGCATCAAACTTGCAGGGCACTCCGACCCTTAAGCTTTGCGGGGCCGGAAGAAAATTATGAAGCTACCAAAGCCCGGAGCCTGCCAGTTAGCGCCGGATGGAGGGAATGACAAAGAATTGGCTGTGATGGGAGATGCCGCAGTGGATGGGCTTTCGGACAGGGGTTCAACTCCCCTCAGGTCCACTGGAAAAAGACTGTGATCAAAACAGTTCTACAACTGTTTTACCACAGTCTTTTTTGTTTCCACGTTTAAAAATTCACATTTCGCACTTTACGCATTAATCGCCTCCACAATCGCAGGAATCATCTGTTTCTTGCGCGACACCACACCCGCGAGCAGAAAGCCCTGCTCTTTCGCTTCCTCATGGAATGCATTCTCCAAAAGGCTTTCCGCACCGCTTCCTATGTAAAGAACTTCTGTTGACTCCCTGATGATATTTGTAAGCATAAAAAATACCATGTCAACCCCAAGCTCCCGGTACGCCTTCTCCATGTACGGGAGCAGGCGCTCCTTTAACTCCGCAAGCCCAAGCGCGTTCATCGAATTGATCTGCCCCACGCCGAACGTAATGTTGCCCGCCGAAAATTTCTTGAAATCCTGATAGAAGATCTCCTCCGGCGATTTCAGCTTTAAGTCGCTGCCCGCCTCAAACATCTCCCCCGCAAACTCCGTCACATCCAGCTTCGCGATTGCCGCCAGCGCCTCCGCCGCCGCGCGGTCCACCTCCGTGCAGGTCGGCGAGCGGTACATAAGCGTGTCCGAAAGAATTGCCGCACACAGAAGGCTCGCCGTTTTTTCATCAATCTCCACACCGTTTTCCTGGTACATCTGGTAAATGATCGTCGCCGTGCAGCCAAGCGGCTGGTTGCGGAAAAAGACCGGTGACATCGTCTCGATCGTGCCAAGCCTGTGGTGGTCGATGATCTCTAATATCTCCGCTTCATCCACACCGTCCACCGCCTGCGTCTTTTCGTTGTGGTCCACCAAAACCACCTGCTTGCGCCGCATGTTCAACAAGTTCCGGCGCGAGATCATCCCGCAGTAATTGCCCTTGCGGTCAAGGATCGGGAAATCCCGGTTGCGCTTTTGCGCCATCACATTTTTAATCTCCTCCACAAACGCGTCCTTCTGGAACGTGTTGAGGTTATCCCGCACCATGAAATGCGCGACCGGCATGCTCTGGTGGATCAGGCGCGCCACCGTGTACGTGTCGTGCGGCGTGCTGATGACCGTGCAGCCATGCTCTTTCGCAAGCATCTGTATCGTGTGTGAAACCTTCGCCCCCTCGCACACAATGATGCAGCCCGCCTTCATCTCAATCGCACAAAGCTGCGACTCATAGCGGTTGCCAAGGATCACAAGGTCATGCTCCTCGATATAATCCTCCATCAGGTCCGGGTTTGCCGCCGCAATCAGTACCTTGCCCTCATCAAACACTGCCGTCTGGTCTCCGACCACCATCGTGCCGTCGAGTGTCTCCAAAATATTGATGTACGGTGTCTTTGCTTCCGCCAAGATCTTGCTGTCATAGACTTCCATATACGAAGTTGCGATATCGCTGACGGTAATCAGGCCGGAAAGTTTTTTCCCCTCCGTGATCGGCAGCGTCACCACATTCTGCTTCTTCATCAGCGTCCATGCCTTTTTTAACGAAATCTGGCTGTCCACCCCCGCCGTCGTGCGGATTTCAATGTCACGCACCTGCGTCGAGACATCCGCGATATACTCCGGCATCTTCACCCCAAAGCGGTCAAGCACATACTGCGTCTCCGCATTGATCTGCCCCGCCCGCATCGGCACATAGGCCTTGCCGGTCAAAATCCTTTTTAAATTCGCATAAGCGATTGCCGAACAGATGGAATCCGTATCCGGGTTCTTGTGCCCAACCACAAAAATTTTGCGTTCCTGCTCTGCCATACCATGCCTCCTGATTTTTCAAGCTTAATATAAATTCTTTACCTTAAAATCTTTCTCTGCTTCCCGGCGCTGATCCTTCTTTGCAATTGCCTCCCGCTTGTCATAAAGCTTTTTGCCGCGCGCCAAGCCAACTTCCACCTTTACCAAACTGCCCTTAAAATAAATATTTAGCGGAACAAGGGTATATCCCTTCTCCTTGATCTTCCCAAGCAGCTTGTTGATCTCATATTTGTGCAGCAAAAGCTTACGCACGCGCAGAGGGTCTTTGTTAAATATATTCCCTTTCTCGTACGGGCTGATATGCATGCCATACAGATACACCTCACCCTTTTCAATGCGGATGAATGCTTCCTTGATGCTGCCCTTTCCCATGCGCAGTGACTTTACCTCCGTTCCCGCAAGTGAAATCCCCGCCTCGTAAGTCTCCTCGACAAAATAATCAAAAAACGCCTTTTTGTTATTTGCTACGATTTTTTTTCCTTCCTTTGAAGTCTTCGCCATACTCCCCTCATTTCTGGTCCACGCCGCCCTCACGCAAGCAGCATGTCAATTGTCTTTAACGCCTTGTCCGTCCCGACGACCTCCACCCGCACCCTTTCCCCGAGCTTGTAGGTCTTTTTTGTGTGCTCACCCACCAACTGGCAGCGCGCCTCATCAAAAATATAATAATCGTCATCCATATCCGCAAGCCGCACCATGCCTTCTACCGTATCCGGCAGTTCCACATACATGCCCCACGAAGTCACGCCCGAAATTACGCCCTCAAACACCTCGCCAATCTTATCGGACATGTACTCCACCTTCTTTAGCTTCTCCACCTCGCGCTCCGCCTCATCCGCCCGGCGCTCGGTCTTGCTCGCCTGCTTCGCCACCTGTGCCAAAATGGCATTGTAATGCGCGATGCGCTCCGCATCCAGCCCCCCGCGCAGGTTCTCCTTAATGATCCGGTGGATCTGTAAGTCCGGGTAACGCCTGATCGGGGAAGTAAAATGGCAATAATAATTCGCCGCCAGCCCGAAATGCCCGTCACAAAAATCCGTGTACTTCGCCTGTTTCATGGAGCGCAGGCAAAGCCTTGCAATCATCGGCTCCTCCGGTGTGCCATCCACTTTCTTTAGCAGCTTTTGCAGCTCCTTCGGATGGATCTCATCCCGCCCGATATGGATGCTGTAACCGAAATTATTAATAAAAATCCCAAGCTTTTGTATCTTCTCCACATCCGGCCGCTCGTGTGTCCGGTACAAAAACGGCAATTCCTGCCAATAATAATCCTCCGCCACCGTCTCATTTGCGATCAACATAAAATCCTCGATCAGCTTCGTCGCGCGGTTGCGCTCATAAGGCTTGATCTCAAGCGGATATCCGTTTTCGTCCACGATGATCTTGCACTCCGGGAAATCAAAATCAATCGACCCGCGCTTTCTGCGTTTTTCCCTCAAAATCCCCGCAAGCTCGTCCATCTGTAAAAACATCGGAACAAATTCATTGTATTTATCACATTCTGTCTCATCATGATCCTCGATAATCTTTTTCACTGAGGTGTAAGTCATGCGCCGGTCCACGCGGATCACCGTCTCCGCGATCTGGTGCCCGACGACATTCCCCTTTGCATCAATATCCATCAAGCAGCTTAACGCCAGACGGTCACAGCCCTCATTCAGCGAACATATCCCGTTTGAAAGCCTGTGCGGGAGCATCGGGATCACGCGGTCCACCAGATAAACGCTTGTCCCCCGCTCATACGCCTCGCGGTCTAATGCCGACCCCTCCTTCACATACTCGCTGACATCGGCAATGTGCACGCCAAGATGCCACAGTTCCCCCTCACGGCTGAGTGTGACCGCATCGTCAAGATCCTTCGCATCCTCCCCGTCAATCGTGACGGTTGGCAGGTCCCGCAGGTCAAGGCGCGCAGGCACGCCATCCCCGCCCGCCCAGTCCGTGTCAGAAATTTCCTCCGGCATCCGCCCCGCCTGTTCATAAACCTCCTGCGGGTAATCCAGTGGGATGCCATAAGCATAAACAACCGAAAGCACATCCACACCGGGGTCATTGATATGTCCCAGCACCTTAACCACCTCGCCCTCCGGGTTCTTCTTCTCATCCCCATAATTTGTCAGACGCACAAGCACTTTATGCCCATTGACTGCCCCTGCCGTCTTATTCTTCGGGATAAACACATCGTAAGCAAATTTCTGGTTGTCCGGGATCACAAAACCAAAACTCTTCCCGCGCTGGTACGTGCCGACAATCTGGGTAGTCCCGCGCTCCACGATCTCCAATACCCTTCCCTCGCGCCTCCTGCCCTCCAGCTGCTCCTCTTTTACATAAACGCGTACCGTATCCCCGTCCAGTGCCCCTTTTGTCTCACTCTCCGGGATAAAAATATCCTCCTGCTCGCCCTCAACCGACACAAACCCAAACCCCCGGCTCGTCCCGTGGAACAACCCTGTTTTCCGGCATGCATCCGCCGCACGGTAGCGGCTTGACGTATCCACGACGATCTTCCCCTCGTGGATCAGCGCATCCAGCATCTGCTTCAAATCCTCGCGCTCCGCCTTCGGCACCATGAGCAGCACCGCAAGCTCCTTGAAACGCATTGGCCGGTAGTTCTTGTCCGTAATCAGATCGTAGAGCGATTGTTTCCGGTCTTCATTTTCAAATAATATCATTTTTTTCTCCTATTTTAAGTTCCGCATATGACCTCCCAGTACCAATGACCAGGGCAGAAATCCCTGTCCGCACGGCTTCCAGGCATTTCTGCCGGTACCGTCCGGCCATATGCTGTTTTTAGTTCCGCATATGACCGAATACTGTTTATAAGTCCTGCATATGCAAGAAAGGACACGCTGTGCCCAGTGTGTCCTTTGTCCTTATGATTCCCGATCAATGCAATTTTATGCGCACTACACCTTACCAGTTCATCGTCAAAATAATCGAAATAATGATGAACAGGGCGGCAAGCGCCTTTGTGATCTTCTCCAAGGTTCCCTCCATAGAGCGCCCTTTGTTCTTACCCCAGTAGGTATCCGCCACACCGTTGATCGCGCCGGAAAGCCCTGCCGACTTCCCCTCCTGCATTAATACAACAACAATCAATGCGATACAAAGTAACACATAAAGTACCGTCACAATCCCTCTTAAAACTTCCATGATTCCTCGTTCCTTTCCTTTGCCTTAACGACATATTCATCCAAGGAAACCACCACAGGTCTCAACCATCCCCTGTTTTTTGGTCTCCCGCACACGACTTTTGTATAAACGCCCAAAGCCACGAATGTGATTATAACATATCCAAAGTGGGATTTCAAGGGGTTTCTGTAAGATTTTCATAAAATTCGTAACAGTTCGGTAACAATTTCGCCTTCCCCGATAAAGTTAAACCGAAAAAACACCAAACCTCCCCCGGAACCCACACTCTTGTATCTTCTTTTGGAAATCCGGATGTTTTTGTTGATCAAACGCCTCCAAATACCAAACCACCCGCTCCGATAACCTGCCACAAATCTCTTTTACATAAACCATATCCACATCATTGAAAGAAAACCCAACCGCATACACTTCCTCAATCTCCGGATCCAGCCGCCCAAAAAACGCCGCATTCTTTTTCAGCGCAGTACTTGTATCTTTCCGCAAAAACGCATCCAACTCACCAAGCGCATTTTCCGAGCCGATATAATCCCTCATATAATCATCCGTGTGATCCGCGGCATCCCCATGCCCAAACATAATCTCCTGCCCCTGTTTCCCATGGATATGGCAGATATTTTCCTCTTTTATATCGTAGCACCGCTCCAACGTTTCCGTATAATTGAATGTCAGGAAAAGAGTATCCTCCCCCAACAATCCCGAAAACCCATCCTTTTTTTCCACCCCACAAAACACTATGGAATCCACCCAATCCGCAAAAAAGAATTTGATATAAGGTACCACCACGAACAAAGTCTCCGCCATGTTTTCATTATTGTACACCATTTTCCATTGGTCAACATCCCCATCCTCATCCAGTTCCTCCGGCAGCCCATCAAACGCCTCGCTGTAATCCAACCGCCCCAGGGAAGCCTCCAAATCACTCCAATACCCTTCCTCCGGCTCCGCCGCCGAAATGATCTGTACAAGGAAAACCGCCGCTTCCCTCTCATCGCAGGCAAGGTCACCCCTCGGCTCCATGTAAACTTCCGGAACTAAAAACGCCGAATCCATTTCCTGCCCGCCAATCCCATATTCCTCACATAAAAACTCCCGGAAATCCTCATAGGACGTAGGCAGGCCATGCGCCCTGTCAAAGCCATTCCCGATGATAAATAATTTTTTCGCCATTTTCTTTTTGTTTACCTCCTCTGTGCGGTTGTCATGGAATAGCCGTTTCTCCCATCCCCCTATATCAAAAAAATACCCTCCAACCCGCTATCCCGTACAGAGATGGGGATAGGATCAGAGGGCAATATCCGCTAGATACTTCAGATCCTTTTACTCGATCCAAAACCCGGAGTGCTAATCCATTGTCTGACAAGGTCAACACTCGCATCCACAATGTCTGCAATCTCTTCCGGCTTCGTTCCTTTCCCATACAGACGCATTGCGATCGTCTGTTTATCTTCCATCCTTCCTTCGTTACGTCCTTCCTTAACGTCCTTCGTCATGAATGGTCTTGCTCTCATGTTCCAAAATTGCTCCGCCCATAACAGAACCCACTCCTTTCCTAATTCAGCAAGTGGATATACCTCACCCGTCTTAAGTACCATTCTAACCCCCAAAATTTCAAAAGTCAAGGGGTTTATCCCCGTCTTTCGGATTTACCACTCATCCCCCCTCCCGTGGCTGATCGGTTTCCTCCCCTTCCCCGGATTCTTTTTGTCCGTCCTCTTTCTCCATCATAGCAATCTTTTCTTTCAAAAAACGAACAATCTCATCCATGATATTTTTAGAATCTTCTGAAAGAGACTCCATTTTTTCCGCCAACTCCCCATATTCCGTATCCTTCAATTCCTCCTGGTTCTTGTTCTGATAAAAATCCGTATACCCACT